>JAUYAJ010000505.1 GCA_030693565.1 Rubrivivax sp. | reverse complement strand
ATGAACGGCGATTGGCGAATGACGGCATGCTGGAGCCCTCCTGGGGTGTTGTGGCGACGGTGGATCCGACAGCCCGAAGGCTAGGCAGTGGGGGCGTCGCGGCCAATACGACGGATGGCGTACAGACGCGGCGGCAGGCGTGTGGGTGCGCCGGGCTCGGTGTTTTCCAGGGCCGCGGGCAGTGCGCGCATCGCGCACACTGCGGCGCCGCCCACTTCGCACGCTGCCCATGAACAAGCTCACTGCTTTCCTGCCCGTCCTGGCCGTCGCCGCGATGGCGGCCGCCGCCCTGTTTCACGCACCCGGTGCGCAGGCCCAGGCCTGGCCGACCAAGCAGCCGATCAAGCTGGTGGCGGTGTTTCCGCCCGGCGGTTCGGTCGACCAGGTGGCACGCATCCTGGCGCCGGTGCTGTCGCAGCAACTCGGCCAGAGCGTCATCGTCGACAACCGCGGGGGCGCATCGGGCTCGATCGGCACCGGGGCGGTGGCGGCGTCAGCGCCCGACGGCTACACCTTTGCCGTCGTCTTCGACACCCATGGCGTCAACCCGAGCCTGATCCCCAGCATGCCCTTCGACACCCGCAAGGACCTCGCTGCGGTGTCGCTGATCGGCACCAGCGCGATGGTGCTGACGACGCATGCCGACTCACCGTACAAATCTTTCGCCGATGTGGTGGCGGCGGCGAAGGCGAAGAAGAACGTCGGCTACGGCAGCATCGGTTCGGGCAGCCTGGGCCATCTGGCGGTGACGCTGCTGGCGCGCAGCGGCGACTTCGAACTGGTGCACGTGCCTTACCGCGGCGGCGGCCCGCTGATGAACGACGCCGTCGCCGGCCATGTGCCGCTGGCGATCGGCTCGGTGTTTGTTTCCAAGCCGCACATCGACAGCAAGCGCTTGCGCGCGCTCGTCGTCACCACCAGCCAGCGCAGCGCCATCCTGCCCGAGGTGCCGACGCTGGCCGAGAGCGGCTATGCCGGCTTCGACGCTCCGGCCTGGTGGGCCGTGCTGGCGCCGGCGAAGACGCCGCTCGAGATCGTCACGCGCATGAACAACGAGATCAACGCCGCGCTCAAGCTGCCCGACGTGGCGCAGAAGCTGGCCGCGCAAGGCATTGCCGTGCGCACCGGCACGCCGGAGGCGGCGCGGGTGTTCATCGAAGGCCAGATCGACCTCTGGGCCAAGGTCGTCAGGGACCACCAGATCAAGGCTGATTGAGAAGAGCGCGATGACGACACTGACCGCCGACGACTTGCGTGCGCGGCTGCCACCACCGCTGGCCTGGCCCGCCGACTGCGAGTGCAGCCGGCTGGTCTGCCCCGGCTGGGAGTCGCTGGCCAGCCCGCCCGGCGAGCCTTTGCTCAAGCACCTGGGCAGCTTGCGTGTGGGTGGTGACGAAGAGCCGACACTGGCTGAACACCATGCGGACGGCAGCAGTTACTGGTCGCCGCGGGCGCCGATTGCCACGGCTTTCTTCCCCTACAACCGCTGCGAGGTCTGGGCTTGCCGCCACTGCGGCCGCGGCTTTGTGCAGTACACCGAGTTCGGTGGTTATTACGTCGACCACCGGATCCGGGAAGTCGACCCGGCGCTGCTGCGCTGAGTCCCTGCGCGCTGGGCCGGCTTCAGTCGGCCGCCGCCGCGCTGGGTTGCGGCCGCAAGCGCCGCGCTGAGCTGCCAGCGGCTGTCGCGCCCAGCGGCGCCACGTTGGCCAGTATCAATTCGGCCAGCTTGTGCAAGGTGGCCTCGCGCGGAAAGCGGTGGCGCCAGGCCAGGCCGATCTTGCGCACCGGCTCCGGAGCGGCAAAGCGGCGGATCGTCACCATGCCGTTGCTGATGGAGCCCACGCCCGGCGCCGCGGCCAACTCCGGCAGCAAGGTGCAGCCGACGCCTGCTGCGACCATCTGGCGCAAGGTCTCGATGCTGGTCGCCTTGAGCTCCTCGCGCTGATCCGACGGTGTGGCGCCGCAGATCGACAGCGCTTGCTCGCGCATGCAGTGGCCTTCCTCGAGCAGCAGCACGTTTTCTCCGCACAGGTCGGCCTCGGTGAGCTGGCGGCGCGCAGCCAGCGCGTGGTCGCGTGGCAGTGCGACGACAAAAGGCTCACTGAAGAGTTCGAGCACGTCAAGGTCATCACCGCGCACCGGCAATGCGAGCAGCAGCACGTCGAGTTCACCTTGGCGCAAGCGTTCAAGGAGATTGACCGTCAGGTCCTCGCGCAGGAACAGCCGCATCTGCGGCAGCTCGGCACGGATTGCTGGCAGCAGGTGCGGAATCAGGTAAGGCCCCAGCGTCGGAATGACGCCGACGCGCAGCGGACCGTTGAAGGGGTCGTGGTCGCGGCGCGCGAGTTCGCGGATCTCGTCGACCACGTCAAGCGCACGGCGAGCGCGCTCGATGATTTGCTCGCCGATCGGCGTCGGCCGCATCTGGTGCTTGTTGCGCTCGAACAAGGTCACGCCGAGGTAGTCCTCGAGCTTCTTGAGCTGCGTGCTGAGGGTGGGTTGACCGACGTGGCAGGCGTCGGCGGCGCGCACGAAGTGCCCCTTGTCAGCCAGCGCGACGATATAGCGCAACTCTTGCAATGTCATGTCACCTCCTGAATGAAATTCGGTCGGTAATCGCAATCATCAATAACCGATATCGGTAGTCATTGGATAACCAATATCGAAACATTGAATTTGCGCTGATCACATCGGGACCCTTAGGCTGCGACCACGATACGACGAAGAACCGATTCGAACAAGAAGGAGACAGACGATGCAAAGCTTGACCTTGTCGGCGGTTCGATTCGCTGTGGCCGTTTGCGCCGTGGCGGCACTGCCTGCGCAGGCTTACGAGGTTGCCGCCGTCAGCGGTGGCGGCCGCGTCGAAGGCAAGGTGTCCTTCCTGGGCGCTGTCCCGATCAAGAAGGTGATTCCGACCAAGGACCGCGAGGTTTGTGGCGGTGTGCGCGACGAAGCCCAGATCCGCGTTGGCGCGGACAAGGGGGTTCAAGACGCCGTGGTCTATCTGAAAGCCGTTGCCAAAGGCAAGGCCTGGGGGCCGGCTGACAAAGTGCCCGTGCTCGACCAGGTCAAGTGTCTCTTCCAGCCTGCGGTGCAGGTCATGCGCCCGGGCAAGATCGATATCGTCAATTCAGATCCTGTACTGCACAACACACATGGCTTCTACGGCCAGCGCACGGCCTTCAATCTGGCATTGCCGGACAAGGGCATGAAGGTCACCAGTGATCTGACTCGGCCAGGCCTGGTGCGGGTCGAGTGTGACGCCCATGGCTGGATGCTGGCCCATGTGTATGTGGCTGACAGCCCGTATTACGCGATGACCGGAAACGACGGCAGTTTCAGCATCACCGACGTGCCACCCGGGACTTACACGGTGGTGGCGACGCAGTACTTCACCGGTGACACCGAGGTCACTGTCACCGTCAAGACCGGTGAGGCGGCCAAGCTGAACATCGAACTGAAGAAGCGATAGGACGAAGACGCACTGGAGGTGTCCGATGAATGCACTTGAATTGGACCGCGCAGCGCGGCAGCGCGCGCAGCAAGACCTGGCACAAGGGCCGGACCGAGGCACGGTTTGGACGCGCAGGACCTTCCTGCATGAGTCGCTGCGTCAGGGCGCGGCGGGGGCCGCGGCCTTCGGTTTCCTGCCTTTGATCAACACGCTGGACATTGCCTATGCGCAGGGGCAGAGCTTCCGCTTTGCCTGGGTCTCCGACACCCACCTGTACCCGCGCAACGTCAACACCCGATTCGTCGACAAGGCCGTGCGTGCCTTCAAGGAAGTGCAGGCGATGAATCCGCCGGCGGACTTCCTGATCTTTGGCGGCGACCTGGCCCAGTTGGGTGATCCCGTCGAACTGCAGCTGGGCGCCGAGCTCCTCGGCGAGATCAAGATCCGCAAGCTCTTCATACCCGGCGAGCATGACTGGTACCTCGACATGGGGGCGACCTGGAACCGGATGTTCGGCGCTTCGCCCTGGACCTTCGATCACAAAGGCGTGCGCATCATCGGCCTGGACACCATCAGCCATGCGCCGGACTTCTGGACTTCAAGGAAGTACAGCGCACACGAACGAATGGGCCACATGTCGGTTCTCGATGGCACGCTGGGCGGTGCGTGGTCGGCGGTAGGCGACAAGCAGATGCAGTTCATCAGCAGCACGCTGTCCAACTGGCCCAAGGGCGCGCCGGTGATCATCTTCACCCACACGCCGCTCTATGAGTACTACCCGGCCTGGAACTTCTGGGTTCGCGACTGGAAGGTCGTGCAGGAGCTGCTTGCGCCCTACAGCAACGTGACCAACGTCCACGGCCATGTGCATCAGGTGCTCTACAACGAAATCGGGAAGATGCGTTCGATTGGCATGCTCGCGACGTCCTGGCCTTGGCCTTACGCTCCCGAAGGCGTCCCGACTCTGACCAAGCCGATGATCCGTGCCGATCCCGGTGACCACTTCGACGGTGTCGGCTGGGCCAGCTTGCAGTCGGGCGTCGGCGGGCGCGTCGACAACGAATACCGGATGTGGCGCAAGACCGTGTTCGCTGACGCTGCTGCCGACTCCGGGACCGACGACAACCGCAATCAGGTGTTGAGTCCCCGTCTTTCGGACCGGCTCTAGGAGTACGACATGAATAACCCAAAACGGCATGTGTCTCTGGTCGCCGTCAGCGTCGCGGTGTTGTTGCTGGTCGGATATGGCGGCTCCGGACTGCACGCGCACAAAGAGCCGCACACCGCCGAGCAGTTGAAGGCCTTTGAGGATGTCTTCCTGGAGCAGGTGAGGCTGGGGGACGACTTGTTCCATGGCGATCCGGCGGCAGAAAAGCGCATGAACACCAAGTTGTCCCGCACGGGCATGGCTTGCGCCATGTGTCATCCCTTCGCCTCAGATACGCACCCGCATGAGTTTCCGAAGTTCCAGGAGCAGATGAGCAGTTTCGCGACCCTGCGGGACATGATCAACTGGTGCATCGAGAAGCCCAACGAGGGTGAGCGACTGAAGGACGACAGCGAGGCCATGAAGGCGCTGGAGGTCTACATCTATTGGTCGAATCGGCACTCGAAGCTCGACCCTGGCAGGCACTGAAGACCCGTGGGCCGGCGCTCCGGCCCGTGTCCGCACAAGAACATGAATCAGGGGTAGACATGTCGCAGATCAGAGCCGAGGAGGCTGCATTTCCGGACTTGGATTCGCTGATCGACAAGCCGCTGATTCTCAAGTGGCTGTACTGGGGATTGTTCTGGTTGATGTTCACGCCCAGCGTCGGTGCGATGGCTTCTACGCTGTTCAACTTTCCCAACTACCTGGGCACCTCCGAGTACCTTACGTTCGGTCGATTGCGGCCGATGCACGTCAATGGCGTGATATTCGGGGCGTTCTCAACACTCTTCATTGGCCTGTGCTATTACGTGCTGCCCAGGCTTTGCGGCGTGAAGATCTGGCACGGCGAGTGGGGCCACTGGTTAGTCTGGGCCTGGAACCTGACCCTGGTGGCGGGCATGATTTCGCTGGCGATGGGCTACAACCAGGGGCTTGAAGCGGGCGAGTTCCCCTGGCCGGTCGACACTGCAATCTTCGTCGTCGTCAGCATCGCCACGGTGCAGTTCCTGATGACCGTGGCCAAACGGCGCGAACCCCAACTGTACGTTGCTGTCTGGTACCTGATCGGGGCCTACGTCTGGACGGTGATGAACCTGATCCTGGGCAGTTTCATCCTGCCCTACTACATCACCGGGATCAACAGCGCCGCCTTTCACGGGCTCTTCATCCACTACATCGTCGGGCTGTGGATCACTCCGGCCGGCTATGTGTTGATCTATTACTTCTTGCCCGCCAGCATCAAGAATCCGATCTACAGCCACAAGCTGTCGCTGGTCGGGTTCTGGTCGCTGGCCTTGTTCTATCCGTTCGTTGGCATTCACCACTACCTGTACAGCCCGATCGCCGACTGGGCCGAGACGCTGGCGATCATCACTTCCATGCTGCTGATCGTGCCGGTGTGGACGGTGCTGCAGAACTTCTTCGGCACGATGATCGGCCGTTGGCACACCTTCGGCCAGAACCTGTCGGCCAAGTTCCTGATCATGGGTTCGCTGATGTACCTGGTCGGTTGCTTCCAGGGTTCGACTGAAGCCTTGCGATCGATCCAGGAACCAACCCACTTCACGGACTTCGTGATTTCGCACTCGCACCTGACGGTTTTCGGGACCTTCGTGGTCTGGGCGATTGGCGGCACGGTGTATGTGATTCCCAAGCTGATGAATCGACCGATCTGGTCTTTCAAGCTGGGTAACTGGTCGTTCTGGCTCATCACCTGCGGCATCACGATCATGGGTGTGGACTTGACGATCGCCGGCCTGCAGCAGGGCTACATGCTGATGGCGGGCGCGGAGTGGCTGGATACCTTGGTGTCCATCCGGCCCTACTGGTTGGTACGCACGGTGGCGGGGATCTCGATGGATCTGGGCATGACGCTGCTGGTCTACAACCTGATGCGAACGGTGATCGCGGGCGAGTCGCGTGTGCCGGCGTCGGGCAGCGCGACCTATGAGCAGGGAGCGGTTGCATGATCCACCATCCTTGCGTAGCGCGGCAGGCTGAGGGCTTGTTCGGAGGCGATCGCTCATGAGTGCCTTCGGACTTCGCTTCTATGCGCTGGCGGGGGGGTTCTTCTGCATCTCCCTGGCGGCCTTCGTCCAGGGTGTGCTGCCGATGCTGGAGCCACAGTCGCGCACCGACAAAGTCACCAAGGTCGTGCGCACCGACCTGGGTGAGCTCAAGTGGATGGAGGACCGGGCCTCCGACTACACCACGGTGGAACAACTCGGGCGCTCGGTCTACACCCGGGAAGGCTGCTGGTATTGCCATTCGCAATACGTTCGGCCCGTGGCGGGGGAAACGCGGCGCTGGGGTCCGATCACTCAGGCGGGCGAGTACGCGTTCGACCTGCCTCACCTGTTCTCGACCCGGCGCATCGGACCCGACTTGTCGCGGGTCGGTTTGAAGTACAGCGATGCCTGGCATGTCGCGCACTTCTGGGATCCGCGCATGCTGTCGCCAGACTCCATCATGCCGCGGTTCAGGGTGCTGTTCGACGCCCCCTTGCAAGCCAAGCTGGTGACCGACGAGCAAGGGCGGCGGACGGTGGAACGCACACCTGCCGCCGAGCGGCTGTTCGACTTCAACAGCACCAAGACCTTGTTGCTGACACCGAATGCGCAAGGCCTGGCGTTCGTGTCTGAGCGCGGGCGGCTCCCTATCGTCTTCACGCCGAACAAGGAGTTCGTCGGGGATGTTGTGACGCTCGTCAAGGGCAATGACGACCTTGCGCACTTGATTGCCTATTTGCAGAAGCTGGGAACCAACCGCGGCAAATGGCGCGATCGATTTGAGCCCCAGCTGCTAGAGGCTTCGCAGGTGTCCGTGCCGCGTTCCGAGGAATGGGTCAGTCACGGCAAGAACGTGTACGAGCGACGCTGTCTGGGTTGTCATGGGGCCAGTGGCGACGGCAATGGGCCGGCGGCCGCCTTCATGCCGCAAGACAGGCCGCGGAATTTCAATCTTGCCGTGTTCAAGTTCCGGCTGACGCCGTCGGGCTCTTTGCCGGACGACGGCGACCTGCTGCGGACCATCACCCGCGGCATCCGAGGGACGTCGATGCCCAGCTGGCACGAGTTGCCGCAGAAGGACTTGCTCTCGGTGATTCAGTACATCCGTTACGAGCTGGCGGTGGACCGCAGCGACCCGAAGAAGCCTTATCTCTACTTCGTCGAAGAGCCGCCGAAGGCGCCGATCTACGTGGCTTCGCCGCCGCAGCCTTCGCACGAACTGATCGAGCGTGGCAAGGCGGTCTGGCAGGGGAGCAAGTGCTGGGAGTGCCATGGGCAGACCGGGCGTGGCGACGGCGAGAAGGCCGCCGGTCTGAAGAACGACCTCGGCTTCCCGATACCGCCGGCCAATCTGACCACCGGTCAGTTCAAGTCCGGCCCCAGCGTGCGCGACATCTTTCGCACGATGAGCACCGGGTTGTCAGGCACGCCAATGCCGTCGTACGTGGACTCCACGTCCGAGGCCGACCGCTGGGCGCTGGCTTACTACGTGTTGTCGCTGTCGGCTTTCAAGGATCCTCTGACGGGCGAGGCGATGTCGATCTCACAAGGGGACCGTGAGCGCCTCAATGACCCGTCGCTCAAGGCCACGGAGTCGCGCCAGGCCTACAAGCCGGCCCAGCAAGTGGCCGAGCGGCCGGGGATCTTTGGCGGTGAAGCCTGGGCCAGAAAGCGTGGCTTCGAGTTCGCGGTGACCCCAGATGCCACGGCCACTGCGGTCAAGGAGTGACGATGGCCGAGCTGACGCTGCTGCAGTTCCTGGTTGCACTGTTCATGAGTCTGGGTGCGGTATGCCTTTTCATCTGGGGCGTGTTGTCGGGTGTGTTCGAAGATGTCGAGGCGGTGAAGTACCGTGCCTATCGGGCGGAGGTGCCCAGCGATGAATGAAACCACTTCCGGTGATCGGGGCCAGAGCCCGACCAGTCCCGTGCCGCACGACCAACAGACTGAGTCGTACGGCGGCGGTCACATCAAGGCCCGTCATGGGCGCATCAACGGCTGGTTGCTCGTCGTCTACCTCATTCTCTTTGTCTGGGCGCTGTACTACGGCGTCGTCTACTGGGGCGGTCTGGGTCCTGGACTGGATCTGGGCTTGTAGGAGGGCACGATGGCGGCAAGACTGGTCTTGGTGATCTCGGTGTTGAACCTCGTGTTCCTGCTCGCCGAGCTGGCACTGAACGTGTTTGGTGTTGCTTTGTCATGAACCCGCCAGGGAGACCAGGATGACCACGCTTGAGGCGATTGCCTTCTGGATCTTCATCGTCATGACGGTGGCGTTCTTCGCCTGGGTGGCCTGGTTGGCGCTGACGAAGTAAGCCGGCATCGCGGCTCGACTGCGCAGGCTTGCCGTGACACCGCCGCTGCTGATCTTTCTGGCCAGCGTGGCGGGCAGCCTTCACTGCGTCGGGATGTGCGGCGGCTTCGCCTGCGCGCTGGGCGCGTCGAGCCCGACTGGCTCGGCCTACTTCAGCCGGCAACTGGTCTACAACGTCGGCCGTGTCTGCAGCTACGGCTTCATCGGGGCACTGGCCGGATCCGCCGGAATGTTCCTGGTCGACTTGTGTGGCGAGCAATGGGCGGTCGCCGGCCAGCGCGTGCTGGCCATCGTGTCTGGCGCCTTGATGGTGTTCATTGGCCTGCAGTTTGCCGGCATGCTGCGACACCTGGCGCCACGCTGGCCGGGCCAACTGGGGGCGGACTTCGCGGTGGCTCTGCGGACCTTGATGCGCGCACCTGGCTTGGCGCCGCCACTGGCACTGGGTACGCTGAACGGCTGGTTGCCTTGTCCGCTGGTCTACGCCTTCGCTGCGCAGGCGGCCGCCAGCGGCGGTGCGAGCGCCGGCGCGCAACTCATGCTGTGGTTCGGCCTTGGCACCTTTCCCGCCATGCTGTTGGTCGGGGCCATGGCTTGGTGGTGGCCGCGTGATGCACCGCAGCGCGCGGGAACGCAGGCGCTGCTGCGCTGGACGCCGGCGCTCAAGGCTGGACAGCGCACCCCGCTGCGGGCCGCTGCGATCAGGTCATGGAGCGTGCGCCTGGGTGCCGGGTTCATCGTCATGCTGGGTTTGCTGACCGTGGCGCGCGGCCTGTGGCCGCTCGGTGGTGCGCTTCATGGGCATTGAGACCGACGAACCGGGCCGGGCGCTCAGTTGCAGCCATTGCCAGTTGCCGGTGGGCCAGGCGGGCCAGCAGCGCACCGTGCACGGCGAGTCCCATGTCTTCTGTTGCTACGGCTGTTGCCTGGCGTATCAGCTGCACTGCGGTTCGGCCGAAGAACCCGATGCGGCAGCCTGGCTCATTCGCCTGGGCATCGGCGGATTCCTGGCCATGAACATCATGCTCTTCAGCTTGCTGATCTACGCCGGCGCGTTCACGGGCGACGACGCCTGGTTGCGCCAGCCGGTTCACATCTTGCTGTGGGCGCTGGCGACACCCATGCTGGTGGTGCTGGGTGGTCCTTTTTTCGCCGACGCCTGGCAGGCGCTGCGTCAGGGCAGGCTGGTGGCGGCTTCGCTGGTGACCGTGGGTGCGCTGGCGGCCTATGGCTACTCGGCCTTGCAGGTCTGGCGCGGGTCCGAGCTGGTGTATTTCGACACCGTCACCATGGTGTTGCTGCTGTTCACGCTGGGGCGCTACCTGGAGGCGCAAGGCCGGGCCCATGCGGCGCGCGACCTGGCGCCGATGCTGGCCGCCGAACGCGCGATGGTGCGCTGGATCGGCGCCGCAGGTGTCGAGACGCGGCCTGTGGCCGAGCTGAAAGCGGGCGACTGCCTGTTGGTCTCGCCGGGCGAGCGCGTGGCCATCGACGGCGTCGTTGTCGAAGGGCACTCCGACTGCGACGAATCGGCGCTGACCGGGCAGTCGACGCCGCAGCCCAAGTCGGTGGGCTCGGCGGTGCACGCCGGCAGCTTGAACGGCGCCGGCCGCTTGCACGTGCGCGCCACGGTGGCCGGCACGCAGACGCGCTGGGTGATGATCGGACGCACGGTGCGCGAGGCCTTGGCCACCAAGTCACTGGCTGGCGACACCCTGGATCGTGCGGCCGCGGCCTTTGTCCCCGCCGTGCTGCTGCTGGCGGCCGCCGCGGCGATCTACTGGGGCTGGCACGACGGCACCGAGGCGGCGTTGATGGCTGGCCTGGCTGTTCTCGTGGTCGCCTGTCCCTGCGCATTGGGGCTGGCGTCGCCGCTGGCCAACGCGATGGCGATCGGTGCTGCTGCGCAGCGCGGCATTCTGGTTCGCAGCGGTGCGGCGCTTGAACGACTCGCGGCGATCCGCGGTGTGGCCTTCGACAAGACCGGCACGTTGACCCACAGCGCCTTGCAGGTGCTGGCCTTGCGCGGCCTGGGCGCCGACGACGCGGCGCTGCTGCGCCACGCAGTGGCGTTGGCGGTGGGATCGGACCACCCGGTTGCGCGGGCGATCTCCAGCCTGCGGGTTCAGGCCGCCACCGACCTGGCCAGCCAGGTTCAGGCCTGCCCCGGGGCCGGCGTGTCCGGCCAGGTCGACGGCGCGGCAGCGGCGATCGGATCGGCCAAGTTCATGGCATCGCTGGGCTGGCCGGCGCCCAGTAGCCTTGCGCCGGCGTCGGCGGACGACGGTGCTTGCACGCGCTGCTATGTGGCTTGGGCCGGCGCGGTGCGCGGCCGCATCGATCTCGTGGCCGCGCCGTTGCCCGAGGCGCCAGCAGTGCTGGCGGCCTTGCAGCGGCGCGGGGTGTCGATCTGGCTGCTCAGCGGCGATACGGAAGGTGTCGTCGCGCGCCTGGCGTCGGCCCTGAAACTGCAGCGCTGGCATGCCGGCTTGCTGCCGCAGGACAAGGTGCGACTGCTGCGCGACGCGATCGCCGCCGAGGGTCCGATGGCGATGGTCGGCGACGGACTCAACGACGGGCCTGTGCTGGCCGCAGCCAGCGTCGGCATCGCTGTCGGCGGGGCGGTCGACCTGGCCAAAGAGAGCGCTGACATCGTCTTGCCGGCGGCCGGCTTCACGCTCCTGCCCTGGCTGCTGGACGAGGCCAGACGCGTGCGGCGCACCGTGCGGGCGAACCTGGCCTGGGCCTTTGGCTACAACGCCATTGCGCTCGCGCTGGCCGCTGGCGGGCTGCTGCAGCCGGTGCTGGCCGCGGCGCTGATGGCGGGTTCGAGCCTGGTCGTCGTGCTGCGGTGCTGGCGCGCGCAGCGACGCTCGGGCGCCGCCCTGCAGCGCGGCCCGGCGCCGCAGG
>JAUYAJ010000489.1 GCA_030693565.1 Rubrivivax sp. | reverse complement strand
ATCGCCACCGCGGTGGCGATGCCGCAGCCGACCACGCCCAGCGCCGGCAGGCCCAGCGCTGGCACGCCCTGGACGAGCGCAATCGAGAGCGGAATCTTCAGCCCCAGCCCGCCCAGTTGCAGCGCCCTCACCGCCTTCGGCCGCGACACCGCGATGTTGAAGCCGCGGTAGGCGGCGAACAGCAAGCCGGCGGGCAGGGCGAACGCCAGCGCCGACAAGTAGCCGCGCACGCGCGGCTCAAGCTCGGCCGAGACCTGGCCCAGCGCCAGAAAGGGCCAGGGGAAAAGCAGCAGCGTGCAGCCGGCCACGGCCAGCGCCAGCGCCAGCCAGACGGCTTGTTGCAACTGATGGCCGGCGGCGGCGAGCTTGCCGGCGCCGAACAGCTGGCCGGCAATCGGGCCGACCGCCAGCACCACGCCCATCAAGCCGATGAACACTGTGATGTAGGCCGCCGAGCCCACCGCCAGCGCCGCCAGGTCGAGCTGGGCGTGGCGCGCCACCAGCAAGGTGTCGACGGTGGCAAAGGCAACCACCGACAACTGGCCCACCAGCACCGGCCAGGCCAGCGGCGCGATGCGACGCAGGCTGTCGCGCAGGCGGGTGTTCAAGAGCGCGCCTTGGGTGCGATGGCGGTGAAGCTTTGTGCGGACGGGTGGTCGACGCCGGTGGCCTCGCGGGCGCGCTCGGCGTAGCGGTTGAAGCGCCAGGCCGTCGCTTCCATGGTGATGCGGCGCCAGACCAGGCGTTTTTCGCTCGGGCTCAGCGCCGGCCAATGCTGGACTTCGTCGAAACTGCGGCCACAGCCTTTGCAGACATCGTCGCCCTGGCTGGTCGAGCAGATGGCGATGCAGGGCGCGTCGGGCGTGCTCGCGTACCAGGCCAGCCAGGCATCGCGGGCCGCGCCTGGCATGCTGGCTTCGTCGCACAGCGGCTCGCGGTAATAGACCATCAGCGCGTAGACCTCGGCCAGGTCGCGCACCTCGCGGCAGGCGCTGATGCCGTCGGGCGAGGGCGAACGCTCGCGCCACCAGTTGATGGCCGATTCGATGTCGGTGATGTGGATGGCGGCCATGAGGGGGCGCAAGGATAGCAGCGCGCGCCGCCGAGGCTGTGACGAGCTGAATCGCGCCCGCCATTGATTCAGGTCAATCTGTGCTGCCGGTCCCGGGGTCCGTTCGCCTCTATCGTGGACAGCTTGCTCGGCGCCGACCCGGCGTCGGGAATCCGGCCCTCGCCCGACTCTGCAACAGGCCCGTCCATGGACTCAAAACGCCGTCTTCGACTCAGCGTCGCGCTGGTCATCTTGCTGGCCTTGGCGGCTGCCGCTGGCACCTGGTTGCTGCGCGCCGTGCCGGTCACGCTGGTGACGGTGGGCGAGGCCGACATCGCGCGCCGGGTCGCCGGCCCGGGCACCGTGCAAGCGCGCGTGCCGGTGCTGCTGAGCGCGCGCCAGGCCGGCGTGCTGACGCGGCTGGCCGCCGACGTCGGTGACCGCGTGCGCCAAAGCCAGTTGCTGGCCACGCTCGACGACCGTGAGCTCGTTGCACGCCGCGGCGCAGTCGCCGGCCAGCAAGAGGCCCTGGCGCGCAACACCGAAGCGGCGCGCACGGCCGTGGTGCGTGCCGAGGCCGAGTTCGAACTCGCGCGCAGCCGCCAGCATCGCGACGCCGAGTTGCTCGCCCGGGGTTTTGTGTCGCCGGCCGGCATCGAGACCTCGAGCACGGCGATGAAGGCCGCGCAAGCAGCGCTGGACGGCAGCCGCGCGACGCTGGCGGCGCGCCAGGCTGACGCGCGCACGCTGGCCCATGAAGCCACTTACGCCGACACGCTGCTGTCGCACACCCGGCTGCTGGCGCCGCTGGACGCCATCGTCGTTGCGCGGCTGGCCGAGGTCGGCAGCACGGTGGCGCCGGGCACGCCCATCCTGCGCCTGGTCGACCCGGCGACGCTGTGGGTGGCGACGCGAATCGACGAGTCGGTGGTGGGGGCTGTCGTGGCCGGCCAGCCGGCGCACATCGTGCTGCGCAGCGGTGGCGAACTGGCGGGCCGGGTGGCGCGCATCGCCCGCCAGGCCGACGCCGCCACCCGCGAGATCGAGGTCTATGTCGGTTTCGACCAACCGCCTGAACGTTTTGCGATCGACCAGCAGGCCGAGGTAAGGATCGACGTCGGCAGCGAGCGCAGCCTGGCCGTGCCGCTGTCGGCGCTGCTGCGCGACGGCACGGGCCGCCAGGGCGTGCTGATGGTCGTCGACGGCCGCACTCGCTTCGTGCCGGTGCTGACCGCCAGCGCCGACGGCGACCGCGTGCCGGTGCGCCAGGGCTTGAAGGCGGGCGACGCGGTGGTGGCGCCGGTGGCCGGGCTCAAGGCTGGCCAGCGCGTGACGCTGCAGCCACGCTGACACCGCCATGGAGCTCGCGCTCAAGGACATCCGCCGCCACCTGGGCAAGTTCCTGGCGACGATTGCCGGGGTGGCGATGCTGCTGGCCATCGTGGTGGTGATGAACGGCATTTACCGCGGCACCATCGACGACGGCGTCTGGCTGATCGACAGCATCGCCGCCGACCTCTGGGTCGTCGAGCGCGGCCGCGGCGGCCCTTTCAACGAGGCTTCGCGGATCCCGCTTGATAGCCATCTCAGCGTTGCTGCCACGCCCGGCGTGGCGCGCGCCAGCCCGTTGGTGCTGTACACCGCGCAGCGCCGCATCGGCGCTGCCGAGCAGCAGTTCACCGTCGTCGGCTACGACGTCTTCGGTGGCCTCGGCGGGCCGGGCCGGCTGGTCCAGGGCCGCACGATCACGGCGGCCCATGACGAGATGGTGGCCGACCGCAAGCTCGGGCTGGCGCTGGGCGACGCGGTAGTGCTGGGCGAGGCGCGCCTGCGTGTCGTCGGGTTGACCAGCGGCGCCGTCGACGCCGCCGGCAACCCGCTGGTCTACCTGTCGCTGCCCGACGCCCAGCAGCTGCAGTTCGAGCAAGACCGCCACGCCACAGTGGCCGCGCGCGCGGCCAACCTGCAGCGGCTGCAGCGCGCCGGCTACAGCGCCGAGCAGGCGAGCCGGCTGCTGCCGCTGCTGGCCCCCGCCAGCACCATCAACACCGTGCTGGTGACGCTGGCACCCGGCGCCGACGGCGCGGCGGTGGCCGAGCAGCTGCGCCGCTGGCTGCACTTCAACGTCTACACCACGGACGAAGAGCGCGAGCTGATGCTCGAAGGCCGGCTGCGCCGCATGTCCAGCGTGCTGGGACTGTTTCGCGCGTTGCTCGTGGTGGTGTCGATCGTCATCATTGCCCTCATCGTCTATGTGCTGACGATCGAGAAGATTCGCGCCATCGCCACCTTGAAACTGATCGGTGCGCCCAACGCCTTGATCGTGCGCATGATCATGACGCAGTCGATGCTGTTGACGCTGGCCAGCTTCGCCGTGGCTTACGGCTTGCGCGAGCTGATCACGCCCGGTTTCCCGCGCACGCTCGGCTTCATCGCACAGGAGACCGCGGCCACCTTTGCCGTGATGCTGGCCGGCGGCGTGCTCGCCAGCCTGATGGCGATCTGGCACGCGCTGCGCACACCGCCGCAGCTGGCGCTGGGAGGCTGAGGTGGCGGTCCTCGAGATCGAGAACGTGTCGCAGACCTTTGGCGAAGGCCGGCTGGCGGTGCAGGCGCTCAAGCCGACGACGCTGACGGTCGAAGCCGGCGAGTTGGTCGCCCTGGTCGGCCCCAGCGGGTCGGGCAAGAGCACCCTGCTGCTGGCCATCAGCCTGATCCAGGCGCCGACCACCGGGCGCATCACGATCGCCGGCCAATGCCTGCACGACGACGGCCCGACCGGCATCGACGTGCGCGCCTTCCGGCGCCGCCACATCGGCTTCGTCTTTCAGCAGCACAACCTGATTCCGTTCCTGACCGCGCTCGAGAACGTCGCCCTGGTGATGCGGCTCAACGGCAGCAGCCGGCGCGAAGCGGCGCAGCGCTCGCGCGAACTGCTGGGCTATCTGGAGATCGAACACCGCGCTGATTCACTGCCGGCGCGGCTGTCGGGCGGCGAACAGCAGCGGGTCGCGATCGGCCGCGCACTGGCCAATGAGCCGGCACTGATCCTGGCCGACGAGCCCACCGCGGCGCTCGACACCGAGCGCGGCAACAAGGTGATGGCGCTGCTGCGGCAGATCGCCCGCGAGCGCCAGTCGGCAGTCATCACCGTCACCCACGACCTGCGCATGATCCAGGGCTTCGACACCGTCTGCCATCTCGAGGACGGGGTCATGACCCGGGTCGAGCACGGCGTCGAGGCCTGAATCTCAGGGGCTCGCGGTCAAGGCCAGCTGGGCTTCGTGCTGGGTGCGGAACACCGAGCCGCTGAGCCAGTCGGCCAGATCGGCCGTCGTCAGGCTGTCGCTGATCGGGCCCTTGAGCTCGGACAGGTGGAGCAGCAGGCCGAGCGCGCGCAAGTCGCGGCTCAGGTGCTTGAGCTCTTCGAGCCCGGTGAGGTCGATGTCGTTGACGCCCGACATCATCAACACCACATGGCGCAGCGCCGGCCGCTGGCGCGCCATGTCGCACAGCGTTTCCGACAACCAGCGCGAGTTGGTGAACAGCAGGCTCTCGTCGATGCGCACCGCCATCACCTGCGGCGCGGTCTCGACGTCGAAGCGCTTGACGTTGCGGAACACCTCGGTGCCGGCGATGCGGCCGACCTCGGCCCAGTGTGGCCGCGCGGTACCGCGCACCAGGATCGCCGCCGCACCGAGGGCACCGACGAGCAGCGCCGGTTCGACGCCGACGGTGATGGTCAGCAGCGCCACCGCCGCCATCAAGGCGAACTCCAGGCGCGCGTGGCGCCAGGCGTCGGCAAAGGGTTTCCAGTCCAGCAGCGACAACACGGCGACGACGATGGTCGCCGCCAGCACCGCTTTGGGCAGCAGGCGCAGCAAGTCGCCGGCGAGCAGCACCACCGCCGCCAGCATCAGCGCGGTCCAGACCGCGGCCATGCGGGTGCGCGCGCCGGCGTCGAAGCTGACGATGCTGCGCGCGAAGCCGCCGGTCACCGGCATGCCGCCCGACAGGCCGGCCGTGGCATTGGCCGCGGCCAGGCCGAAGAGCTCGCGGCGCGGC
>JAUYAJ010000473.1 GCA_030693565.1 Rubrivivax sp. | reverse complement strand
GGCGGCTGACGGCTGTGGCCCGGCGGCACCGGCGCCTTGCGCCCCGGTGCCGACTTGTGCGCGCAGCGCACCGGCAGACCCGCCGGCGGGTGACCCCGCCGAGGCGTCGCCCGCAGGGCCTGCCAAGCCCCGGAGCGATTTCTGCCAACCGCCGCACTGTTTACCAATCTGGGCGGCCAGCAAGGCCGCCGTCTCGAAAGCCGCAAAACCTGGCGATGTGGGTTTGCCCGGCCCGCCCAGGCCGTGCACGAAGGCCCCCACGTCGATGGCCAGCTGCAACGTGAGCTTGTAGGCGTCCACGTCCCAGACCAGGGCCTGCACGTGCCGCGCCACCTGCGGCCGGTCGTACACCGCCATGTGCACGCGCCGCATCACGGTGAAGGCCTGCTGCCGCAGGTCGGCCTCGCCGGTGTACTTGTGATAACGGCTGAAGCGGCGCACCACTTCTTCGGTGCGCAGCAGCAGGCGTCGGCAGTCACGGTAGATGGGCGGCAGCGGTGCGTTCATGATTCGACAAAGGCCAAGGAACCGAACACTGACGGGCACGCCCGCACACCACACCACCCCACCCACCACTAGCGGACCAGCCGCACACGGCCGGCGTTGCCGCGGCTGTGGTCGACGACGGAGCTGTTGAAGAAGTTGACGTTCCAAGCGTCGCCAGGGTAGCCCGCCACCGGGGACGAGGACCAGTAAGCGTCGCTCCGGGTGTTCGGGAACCAACTTCTTTCAATGGTCGGTCCAGGAAAGGCCACGCCGTAGTCGACGAGGTCCTGCAACTCGCGGGCCGTGGGCAGGCGCCAGTCGTTGAAGCCGCACAGCCCGGCGCTGTTGACGCTGGCCACGTAGCCGCCGGCATCGCCGGCGCTGCCGTCGCCCCTGTTGGTATAGGTGCGACCGCCATCGCGCGGGCCGCCGTCGGCGGTCTTGCCCTCCCACATCAGGCCGCTGACGTTGTCCTTGACACACTCGGTCTTGTCGTAGCTGCCGCCTCCCGCCTTCGGCACCAGGCTGTAGCTGAACCCGGCATTGCCGTCGCCGTTGTCGTTGTGCGTCACGTCACGCCCGATCATGCCGTCCTGCTGGGCGTTCAGCGCCAGGGCCGCCGCGCTGACGCAACTGACCAAGGCGTCACTGCCGGCCGCGTAGCATTGGCTGGCGGTAACGCCGGTGTCGTTCAACCTGCCTCCTGAGTTTGATGGTGCACGGCCGGTGGTATACGGAAAATTCGGTGAAGGCTCGCCGCCGTGCATGGCCAGCAGCAGCCCGCGGATGTTCTGCCAACTGTCGTGCAGGCACTCGCCGCCGCCTCCACAATCCATGGAAACTTCAGCCTCGAGACCATTCAGGCTGCTCGCTCTCAGTAGCCGGGTATGTACGTAGCCCCATCGCGCAAACGCGGAAAGCGAGAAATGCGTGGTGGCGTTTCCAGGGAACGCGCTGACGCCAAATCCTAGGCCCAGAACGCGCTCCGTTAGGTAGGCATTCGTGCCGACCGCGTGCTCGGCCAACATCGGGTCACTTGGCTCGGCTCCAAGGGCAAACGCCCTCGGTGTGAATCGCTGCCCGTAGAAGCTGATCAGGTGATCCCCATTTTTGAACGTGGGGTCCGGTACGAGCACGGGCCCGCCTGCTCCAGGCCCTGGCTGAGCGGTGGGCGTATGAACGGCGAGTCCAATCAATGATTGGAATCGAATGCCAGCGGGAAGGCTGGTGCGGCCAGGCGTGAGCTCGTTGATGACATAGCCTGCGACGGGGATGTCGTTGCCACTGTTTCGGATTAGTGCCCGCTTGCCCCATTCTGCGACCCAGGCGGTATTCAATCCCGCTTCATAGCAAGAGATTTGCCCACATTGGAACAGCACATGATCTGCCGGAAGAATTGAGTCAGGCGCCCATCCGATCGGAAGCGAGAACCCACCTCGAAACGCGCCGTCGCTGCTGATGCCTGAGTGTGG
Source organism: Rubrivivax sp. (assembly GCA_030693565.1). GTDB lineage: Bacteria > Pseudomonadota > Gammaproteobacteria > Burkholderiales > Burkholderiaceae_C > Rubrivivax. The sequence continues at coordinate 2,558 of JAUYAJ010000473.1, read as the reverse complement.
AGTTCCCAGCGTGGTGACCGACGCTACTGCGTCAGACCAATCGCGATCAGCGTTGCCGCCAGCGGTGCGCTGAAGCATGGTTCGCACGAGGATTCCGCCAAAGGAGTGCGCCACGATGTGGACCTTGCGGCCCGTGGCCCCACGGATGTGCTCAACAGCTGCGGCCAGATCCTGGGCGGCGGTATAGAAGCTCGCATTGGTTCGCCACTGGAAGTTGTAGGGCTCCAGGCGCGGTCTCGTCGTGGGACTACCCGGCAGGGCCAAGCGTGCGACCAAATCGGGCAGCCCGCCCCAAGTGCCGGTGTCGCCGCCGAAGTCCTCGCCTACGGTGTAGCCGTGAACGAACAACACGGCGACGGTATCGAGGTTCGCAATGTCATGGGAAGGTGACGCCATCAAGTTGGCGCCAAAGCTGCGACTGATAGTGGCCGACCTAGACCGGCTGCGATGAGTAGGCGCCAATGTCGGAGAAGATGGCACGCGGTGCTCGTAATACAGCAGGCCGGGTTCATCACGGTCTAACACGAAAACGCCCGGCTGAATGAGAGCGCGTCTCGTTAGGCAGGTCGGCATCGCGATGTGACTGTTGACCGTGCAGTCCCCAGGCACGTTCGCCAATGCCAGCGCTGCCAAAGGCGGCAGGCTAACGACAACGTCGCCGTCGAATAGTTGTCCATGAATGGCTTGATCTGCTGCGCACGCCAGCGAGTTGGCAAAGCCTCGGGCGAGCGCAAGCGTTGTGCGCACGGTATGGCCGCCGTCGCTGATCTCGGCGCTTACGTCTACGAGGCAGCCTGCTCTGGTGGGGCCAGTTGTGACGAGAAGGTTGCCATTCCACGTGCCAGGTTGATCGAAGACGTGGCCGCCTGCGGATCCGACTCGCGCGCTGCAGACGCGATACCTTTCACTGCGGCCTGGGACGCACACCGTTTCATTGCCCGCAATGACTGGCTCATAGAAGAAGTCCCACGCTTGGGCGGCGGTGTATGCATCAAGACCTGCCCGCCTGATCGCCGCCGCTACGCTTGTCGCATATGCCGTTGCGGTGTCCAAGGTCCTCCATGCTGCAGACAACTGCCCTCGCGCGATGGCTCTGGCTGCGACATCTTCAACGGTCTGCGCAAGCCCGCCTGCCCCGCTAGCGGTGGACTGGGCCGTCCTGACCACGATCGTGCTCAGCACCGTGACATGGCTCGACGCGTAGTCCGCAGGCAGCGAGAACACCGCCATCATGGTTCCCACAAATGGCGCGCCAGCCGATGTACCGCCGCTGGCCGTCACGCTGTAGCCCTTGGCGAGCACGGACGGTGCGATAGGCGGCGTCGAATATGCACCTGTGTTGTCGGTGGTCACGGTGGCCAACGAAGACCCGTTCAGGAGGGACGTGACGACAACCGCCGCGCCCCACACGGGGTCGTCGGTGACGATTCCACTGATTACGACGGCGCGCGTCGACTGAATGTTCCACACCAGCGCTGACTGTGCGAAGGGGAACGCGCGGTCATGTCGAATCGTGATCGTGTCTTCCGTGAGCACGGTGGCACCAGCATCGAGCACAGCTGAACGAACCACACCGGCGATGACGCTCGTGCCAGCACCTGCAGATATCAACTGAGCAACGATATCGGCACGTGCCTGGCCGTCATTGCGGATCGATACGCGAAACGTGTAGTCGAATGTGGTGCGCCCGATGCGTACATCGCTGACTTTGGTGAGCCCAACGATCGAGAGTGCCTGCGGCGTCTCGGGCGCGGCGTAAGACAGAGCGCGCTGCCGACTATCGTCGTGCAAGGCTTGGGCAGATTTGTCGGCTCCACCACCGCACCCTACAAGGCCGATGACTAGGGCCGCGATCGAGATCGCCTTGAGGGTTGCTGCTAACGAGAGTCTGTTGAACAACCTATTCATTGAGGCATCCCCGAGACAGTAGGCGGGCAAGGGTGACCGACCCCCCAAGACCCTTGGCAGGGCCACTTGATCGTGCCGTCAGTCAGCTGGGCATTGGCGCGAATGGGCACGACCTGCAGTTCGGCACGCGACGCAATGACGCTGGCTGCCGGACATGGTTCGTCCGCTTCAGCTGAGCGATTCGACGCCAGGTTCGAGATTGACCCGCGTGGGGAGCACCGGCTGCGGATCATGTTGGCTGAGTCCGGAGAGCAGTTGTTGGCTGGCCTGTGCCTTCGCCGCAGACTTACTGGGGGGCGAGCGAGGGCGCGCCGTTCGCGGCCTTGGCGGCCATCGCGTCTTGGCGCCGACGCCGGATGGCAACGCCGGCGACCAAGGGAAGGCCGAGAGCAAGCATGAGCACCGCTGCAGGTTCAGGGATGGGAGTGAGCTGTACGGTGTACCCGGAGTGCACGAGCGAGAAGTCGCTCGAATTCAGGAAGTCAACCGCCTGGGAACCCGGCGCGCCCGGGTCGAGGTAAGTGAACCTGACGGAGAAGCCCGACACCGACTCCCCAAACGCCATGGGGCCCGCAAGTTTCAGCACGTCGTAAAACCCGTCGGCCGGAATTCCGAGATCACGCTGAATGACCAACGGGTCCCATCCGGCG
>JAUYAJ010000415.1 GCA_030693565.1 Rubrivivax sp. | reverse complement strand
CGCCGGCCGGCGCCGCGCGCCGGCCTCTTCACCCGCCTGGCCGAACGCGACGCCGCGGCGCCGGCCTGGCCCTGGGCCTGCGAGCATTGCGACGACGCCGACTGCGAGCACCGCGCCCGCTTACTGGACAGCGCCCGATGACGGCGGCTGGTTGGGCTCCGGAGTGAACATCTCGCCGACGTCGACGGCGTCGAAGCGGTACTGACGGCCGCAGAACTCGCAGCCAACCTCGACCTCACCGCGCTCGGCAATCAAGCTCTCGCTCTCCTCGCGACCCAGGCCGCGCAACATCGCCTGGACTCGATCGCGCGAGCAGGTGCAGGCGAAGCTCGGCTGCAGCGGCTCGAAGCAGCGCAGCGTCTCTTCCCAGAACAGCCGGTGCAGGATGCGATCCGGTTCCAGCGTCAACAACTCCTCGCGCGTCAGCGTGGCGGCCAGCATTGCAATGCGGTTGAAGGCGTCGGACAGGCCGATCTCGTCTTCGTTGCGCAAGCCGCCGAGATTGCCCTCGCCTTGGACCGGCAGACGCTGGATCAGCAGCCCGGCGGCGACCTGGTCGTCGGCCGCCAGCACCAGCCGGGTGTCGAGCTGCTCGGACTGCAGCATGTAGTGCTCGAGCACCTGCGAGACCTGCTGCAGCGGCTCGCGCTGGTCGCCGTGCAGCGGCACCACACCTTGGTAGGCCTGCTGGCCGGGCTGGCGGTCCTGCGGGTCCAGCGTGATGGCGCAGCGGCCCTGGCCGTGCAGGTTGAGCATGGCTTCGAGACTGGCGTCGGCGGCGACTTCGCCGACCACGCTGGCGGTGGCGCGAAAACTCAGCGAGGGCTGGACCTCGACCACCGCCAGCTTGACCGGGCCGTCACCGTGCATCTGCAGCAGCAAGGCGCCCTTGAACTTGATGTTGGCCTGCATCAGCACGCCGGCGGCCGCCATCTCGCCCAGCAGCGACTGCACCGGCGGGGCATGGGCATGCTCGGCGACACGGCGCGCCAGCAGCTCGCGCCAGCTGTCGGTCAGCCGCACCAGCATGCCGCGCACCGGCAGGCCTTCGAAGATGAACTTGTGCAGCGCCGACATCAGTCCAGCCTCTTCAGGCCGTCGCGGTGGCGGCGCGCGTTGCTGACGTAGTGCGCGGCCGTCATCGCCAGGCGCTCGATCTCTTCGGGCGTCAACGCGCGCGCCACCTTGGCCGGGCTGCCGATGATCAGCGAACCGTCGGGGAATTCCTTGCCTTCGGTCACCAGCGCGCCGGCGCCAACGATGCTGTTGCGACCGATGCGGGCGCGGTTCAGCACCACCGCCTGGATGCCGATCAGCGTGCCGTCGCCCACGGTGCAGCCATGCAGCATCACTTGGTGGCCGACCGAGACATGGTCGCCCAGCGTCAGCGGCACGCCGGGGTCGGCGTGCAGCACGCTGCCATCCTGGATGTTGCAGCCGCGGCCGATGGTGATCTGCTCGGTGTCGCCGCGAATGACGACGCCGTACCATACGCTGGAGTCCACGCCCAGCGCGACCCGGCCGATGACGGTCGCGTTGTCGGCGACCCAGGCGGTGGCAGCGATCTGCGGGTTGTGGTGGTCGAGCGAGTAGACGGCCATGGTGAGCTTCCGAGGTGGGCAGAACCGATAATTCTAGGGATGGAGCTGAGACAGCGTGCCCTGGAGGCCTTGAGCGAATGCGATCCGGCCACCAAAGTGGCCGCGACCCAGGCCGCCTGGGCAGCCTGGACCATGTCAGAGGCAGGCGCGCAGTTCGACCCAGCAGCGCAGCTGACGCCGGCGCAGCCGCTGCCCGGCCGCCCGGGCAGCCCGCGCCTGGTGTCGGCCGTCGAGGTGCCGCGGCGCACGCCTTTCACCACCGAAGGCCGTGCCGCCTTGCTGCACGCGGTGGCGCACATCGAGTTCAACGCCATCAACCTGGCGCTGGACGCGGTCTGGCGCTTTGCCGGCATGCCGATCGCCTACTACCGCGACTGGCTCAGCGTGGCCGCCGAAGAAGCGCTGCACTTCACGCTCGTGCGCGAACACCTGAACACCCTGGGCCGCGACTACGGCGACTTCGTCGCCCACAACGGCTTGTGGGCGATGGCCGAGAGCACGGCCGCCGACCTCACCGCCCGCATGGCGCTGGTGCCTCGCACGCTGGAAGCGCGCGGCCTGGACGCCACGCCGCCGATGCAGCGCCGCCTGCTGCAGGCCGGTGACGCCCGCGCCGCCGAGATCCTGGGCCTTATCTTGCGCGACGAGGTCGGCCATGTGGCGATCGGCAACCACTGGTACCGGCGCCAATGTGCGCTCGCCGGGCTCGACCCGCTGGACCATTACGCCGAACTCACGCGCCGGCATGGCGCGCCGCGGCTCAAAGGGCCGTTCAACCTGGAAGCGCGCCGCCGCGCCGGCTTCACCCCCGAGGAACTGGCGGCGCTGGAAGCTGTGGCCGGCGGTCGGCCGGCAGGGGATTGATTGCCGCTGGCAGCGGCTTACACTGCTCGGCTTCGCGTTTTCCCGCACAAGGATTCAGATGTCATCGATCACGACCCGCCGTTTCCTGCAAGTCGCCGCCGTCTCGGTGGCCAGCCTGGTGCTCGCCGCCTGCGGCAAGAAAGAGGAGGCGCCGGCCGCCGCGCCGGTGGCTGCCGCGCCGGCCCCGGCACCGATGAAGGTCTATACCGTCGGCACCGACGCCGCCTACGCGCCCTTCGAGAGCCAGAACGAGAAGGCCGAGATCGTCGGCTTCGACATCGAGGTCGTGCAGGCCATCGCCGCCAAGGCCGGCTTCGAAGTCAAGTTCGTCAACACGCCCTGGGAAGGCATCTTCAACGCGCTGGCGCAGGGCGACCGTGACCTGCTGGTGTCGGCGGTGACCATCACCGACGAGCGCAAGCAGTCGATGGACTTCAGCGACCCCTACTTCGACGCCGCCCAGCTGATTGCGGTCAAGGACGGCAGCAAGATCGCCAGGTTCGCCGACCTGAAGAAGCTCAAGGTCGGCGTCCAGACCGGCACCACCGGCGACGAGGCCGTCACCAAGCTGCAGGGCAAGAACAGCAAGGACATCAAGCGCTTCGAGTCGACGCCGCTGGCGCTGAAGGAACTCGAATCGGGCGGTGTCGACGCTGTCGTCGCCGACAACGGCGTCGTCGTGCACTACGTCGCCAACAACCCGGGCGGCAAGTTCAAGACCGTCAGCGACAAGGAATTCGTGCCCGAGCAATACGGCATCGTCGTCAAGAAGGGCAACGCCGAACTGCTGGCGCAGCTGAACAAGGGCCTGGCCGCGATCAAGGCCGACGGCAGCTACGACAAGATCTACGCCAAGTACTTCGGCGCCGCACCGGGCGCCGCCGCGCCAGCCACCGCAGCGTCGAAGTAAGCGCCCTCCCGAGCGGCACCGCGGCGGCAGACTGATGGACCTGCGCTGGGACATCTTGTCGGGCTACGGCCCGCTGTTCGCCGCCGGCTTGCTGATGACGATGCAGCTCACCGTCGTCGCCATCGGCGTGGGCATGCTGCTGGGCGTGCTGTTCGGTCTGGTCAGCAGTTCGGCCGATGCGCCCCAGCCCAAGTCGCTCGCGCTGGCCTGGGCGCTGAAGCTGGCGCGCGCAGTCACGCTGGCCTACGTGACCTTCTTCCGCGGCACACCGCTGTTCGTGCAGATCCTGCTCGTGCACTTCGCGCTGATGCCGGCGCTGGTACACCCCGACGGCGGCCTGCTGCTGTCAGGCGACCTGGCGCGCATGTTCCGCCAGGAACATGGCGCTTTCCTGTCGGGCTGCGTGGCGCTGAGCCTGAACGCCGGCGCCTACATCAGCGAGATCTTCCGCGCCGGCATCCAGAGCATCCACCGCGGCCAGACCCAGGCCGCCTACAGCGTCGGCCTGACCCATGCGCAGGCGATGCGCTTCGTCGTCCTGCCGCAGGCTTTCCGGCGCATGGTGCCGGCGCTGGTCAACGAAGGCGTGACGCTGATCAAGGACTCGTCGCTGGTCTCGGCCATCGGCCTGGCCGAACTGGCCTTGGCAGCGCGCACCGTCGCGGGTGCCTATTCGCGCTACTGGGAGCCCTACCTGGCGATCTCGGCGCTCTACCTGGTGCTGACGCTGACGCTGTCGCTGCTGGCCAAGCGGCTGGAGGCCCCGGCCCACCTGCGGGGGCGCTGAAAGCGCCCTCGCAGTTCGACATGTTGCGGGGGCGATGACAGCGCTCAGGGCTCGAAGAAGTAGCGCTTCAGCCCAGCCAGGATCATCTCGACCGCGATCGCGGTCAGCACCAGGCCCATCAGTTTTTCGATCGCCATCACCATCGAGTCGCCCAGCAACTTGCGGATGCGGTCGGCGGCCAGCAACACCACGCCCGAGACCAGCATCGCCGCCGTCAGCGCGCCCATCCAGTGCCACAGGCTGTCGGGCTGGCGCGAGGCCAGCAGCAGCACGGTGGCCATCGCCGACGGCCCGGCCAGCAACGGCACGGCGAGCGGAAAGATGAAGGGCTCGCCCTGCCCGCTTTCGACTGCGTAAGCCTCAGCCCCGGAGGCGAACACCATGCGCATCGCAATCACCAGCAGGATGACGCCACCGGCCACCTCCAGCGAGCGCTCGGACAGCCGCATCACCGCCAGGAAACCCTGGCCGGCAACCATGAAGACGGCGAGCACGGCAAAAGCGATCGCCACTTCGCGCAGCGCGACCCGCGTGCGCCGCGCCGGGTCGACGCCGCGCAGCACCGAAATGAAGATCGGCAAACTGCCAAACGGGTCCAGCACCAGCAGCAGCAAGACCAGGGCGGAGAGGAAGGTGTGATCCATGGGATGGCCATTGTCTGCGCGGCATCCGTTGCGCCGCCGATGGTTGCGCAAGCGCCACAGAGCCGCACTTTGTTGCCCCCGACGAACCTTCTGAATGCGGGTTTATACGGGTCTGCGGCATAAACTTCGTCACCGGTTGCGAGCGTCATCGCCGCAGCCATCTCGTGTAACGCAATTCAGGATCGATATGAACAAAGCCGTCTTTTTTGCCGCCGCAGCGGCCACGCTGGTTGCCGGTCAAGCCTTCGCCCAGAGCTCGGTGGACATCTATGGCCGCCTGAACCTGTCGGTCGAGCGCCAGAACGCCAATGGCATCAAGTCGACCCAGTTGGCCAACAACTCGTCGCGCCTGGGCTTTCGCGGCACCGAAACCCTCGGTGGCGGCCTCAAGGCCGGCTTCGTGCTCGAGCATGGCCTGGACCCGTCGAACGGCACCGCCGCTTCCGCTTTCTGGGGTCGTCAGAGCGAAGTGAACCTGTCGGGCGCCTTCGGCACCGTGCGCCTGGGCAACTTCACCAGCGAAGCCTACTTCGCCACCGCTGACTACATCAGCATGCACAACCACGACACCGGCCCGTCCAGCGATGCGCTGTACGCCTACGCCGGCCGCAACACCAACAAGATCGCCTACCGCACGCCCGAGCTGACCAAGGGCCTGACGCTGGAAGGCGCCTACAGCCTGAAGGAAACCGCCGCCACCAAGAGCTACGAGCTGGCCGCCAACTACAGCATGGGCAAGCTGGCACTGGGCGCGGGCTACGAGAAGGCCGGCAACGCCAACCAGTACGCCGTGCGCGCGTTCTACGAACTCGGCGCCTTCCTGCTCGGCGGCTACGTCCAGCGCGACGAGAACGTCTACGCCTCGGGCGACCGCACCACCTATCGCCTGGCCGGTGCCTACATGATGGGCAAGTCGGAGTTCCACCTGAACTACGGCCGCGCTGGCGACTACAGCAACGTGGCCAACAGCTCGGCCAACCAGTACACGCTGGCCTACAACTACAACCTGAGCAAGCGCACCAAGGCCTACACCTACTACACGAAGGTCAACGCCAGTGCCGCCACCGGCTACGCCGCCGACTTCAGCTCGGTCGCCCTGGGCCTGCGCCACAACTTCTGATCGCCAGCGACGCGCCGGACGCGAGTCCGGCCACCTGCGGCAAAGCCGGTCCCTGGACCGGCTTTTTTCATGCCCGGACGATGACCTGGTGCGATCAGGCCAGCCGTGCCAATTGCACCAGCACCCGGCCGATCGCGGCGACGGCGGCGTCGATGTGCGCTTCAGTTGCCACCAGTGGCGGCGCCATCCGCACCACCGTGCCATGGGTTTCCTTGGTGAGCACGCCTTCGTGCATCAAGGCTTCGCAGGCCTGGCGCGCCGACGCGAAGTGCGGATGCAGGTCGATGCCGACCAGCAGACCGCGCCCGCGCACTTCGTGCACACCGGGGTGATTCAGTGCCCGCAAGCCGTCCAGCAACCGCTGGCCCAGGATGGCGGCACGCTCGGCCAGCCGCTCACTGACCAGCAGGTCGAGCGCGGCCAGGCCGACCGCCGCGCCCAATGGGTTGCCGCCGAAGGTGCTGCCATGGTCGCCGGGCTGGAACTGCGCCATGACGTCGTCGCGTGCCAGGAAGGCGCTGACCGGCAACAGCCCGCCGCCGAGCGCCTTGCCCAGCGTCAGTCCGTCGGGGCGTATGCCTTCGTGGTCGCAGGCCAGCAGCGCGCCGGTGCGTCCCAGGCCGGTCTGGACTTCGTCGCAGACCAGCAACACGTTGTGGCGGCTGCAGATCTCGCGCGCCGCGCGCAGATAGCCGACCGGCGGCACGATGATGCCGGCCTCGCCCTGGATCGGCTCCACCAGGAAGGCCACGGTGTTGGGGCCGATGGCCGC
>JAUYAJ010000189.1 GCA_030693565.1 Rubrivivax sp. | reverse complement strand
CGCCGGCCGCGGCGTTGCCGCCGCGACGACGGCGGCCGGGGCCGGTGTCTGCCCTGCCACCTGGGCCAGGTCGTCGATCACGCGGTCGAGGTGGGCGCTGTGCTCGGCGGCGGGCGCTGGATCTGGCGACGCCAGATCGACCAGGCTTTCGACGGCGTTGAAGACGTCGGAGCAGCGGCCGCAGCGCACCCAGCCTTCGGAGACCCGGAGTTGGTCTTGCACGACCCGGAACACGGTGCCGCAAGCGGGGCAGCGGGTGGCCAGGCTCATGCCGCGATCATGTCATGCGGGGCTTGCAGCGCGCTGCGCCGTCATCAGGATCCAGCCTTCCTCGGCGCGCGTGACCTCAAGCTGCAACCAGGGCGCGTAGGCGGCCTTCAACTCATCGGCCTGGCGCTCCAGGATGCCGGCCAGTACGAGCCAGCCGCCAGCAGCGACATGGGCGCACAGCAGCGGCGCCAGCAGCTTCAGTGGCGTCGCCAGGATGTTGGCCAGCACCAGCGTGTACTGGCCTTGCGCCGCGTCGGGCAAGCCGCTGCGCAGCGTCACCGCATTGGCCGCGGCATTGGCGCGCGTCGACTCCACGGCTGCGGGGTCGATGTCGACGGCATCGATATCGGCGCCGCCATGCAGCGCCGCGCCGATTGCCAGGATGCCCGAGCCGCAGCCGTAGTCCAGCACGCGCGGCCAGCGCGCGCCGGCGCCGGCCTGGTGGGCGATCCAGCCTAGGCACATGCGCGTCGTCGGGTGGGTGCCGGTGCCGAAGGCCAGGCCGGGGTCGAGCCGGATGACTTGCTCGGCGGCGGCCGGCGGCGTGTGCCAGCTGGGCACGATCCAGAAGCTCGGCGTGATCTCCACCGGCGCGAACTGCGACTGCGTGATGCGCACCCAGTCCTGGTCGGCCAGCTCTTCCAGCGCCTGCAAGTGCACGCCGGCCGCCCAGTCCTGCGCCAGCAGCAAGGCCGCGGCCTGCTCGGCGCCAGCGGCGTCGGCGAACAGCGCGCGCAGCGTCGAGCGGTCCCAGCCCGGTTGCGGCGCCGGCATGCCGGGTTCACCGAACAAGGCGTGCTCGGCGTCGGTGTCGGCGTCGGCGTCTTCGACCGACACCGACAAGGCGCCGAGTTCATCCATCAGCGCATCCGACACCGGCTCGACCAGCGCCTGCGGGGCGCGCAGCACCAGCTCGAACATCAGCGCCTCCCTGCCGTGGCCATTCAGCGTTTGCGCTGGCCGAGCCAGCTTTCCAGGTAGTGGATGTTGGTCCCGCCTTCGATGAAGTTGGCGTCGACCATCAGCTCGCGGTGCAGCGGGATGTTGGTCTGTATGCCCTCGACCAGGGTTTCGGACAGCGCCGTGCGCATGCGCGCCAGCGCCTGGTCGCGGGTGTCGCCATGGGTGATGAGCTTGCCGATCATCGAGTCGTAGTTCGGCGGCACGAAGTAGTTGGTGTAGATGTGCGAGTCCACGCGCACGCCAGGCCCGCCGGGCGCGTGCCACATCGTGATGCGGCCGGGCGAGGGCACGAACTTGTAGGGATCCTCGGCGTTGATCCGGCATTCGATGGCGTGGCCGCGCATCTGGATGTTGCGCTGCGAGAAGGGCAGTTTCTCGCCGGCGGCCACGCGGATCTGCATCTGCACGATGTCGATGCCGGTCACCATCTCGGTCACCGTGTGCTCGACCTGCACGCGGGTGTTCATCTCGATGAAATAGAACTCGCCGTTCTCGTACAGGAACTCGAAAGTGCCGGCGCCGCGGTAGCCCATCTTGCGGCAGGCGGCGGCGCAGCGGGTACCGATGCGCTCGATGACGCGGCGCGGAATGCCGGGCGCCGGCGCTTCCTCGATGATCTTCTGGTGCCGGCGCTGCATCGAACAGTCGCGCTCGCCCAGCCAGACCGCGTTGCGGTGGCTGTCGGCCAGCACCTGGATCTCGACATGGCGCGGGTTCTCGAGGAACTTCTCCATGTAGACCGACGGGTTGCCGAAAGCCGCGCCGGCCTCGGCGCGCGTGGTCTGCACGGCGTGGATCAGCGCCGCCTCGGTGTGAACGACGCGCATGCCGCGCCCGCCACCGCCGCCGGCAGCCTTGATGATCACCGGGTAGCCGACGGCGCGGGCCTGGCGGATGATTTCCTTCGGGTCTTCGGGCAGCGCGTCCTCGGAGCCCGGCACGCAGGGCACGCCGGCCTTGATCATCGCCTGCTTGGCCGACACCTTGTCGCCCATCAGGCGGATCGACTCCGAGGTCGGCCCAATGAAGACGAAGCCGCTCTTTTCGACACGCTCGGCGAAGTCGGCGTTCTCGCTCAGGAAGCCGTAGCCGGGGTGGATGGCTTCGGCGTCGGTGACTTCGGCGGTCGAGATGATCGCCGGCATGTTGAGGTAGCTCTGCGCCGACGGCGCCGGGCCGATGCACACCGCCTCGTCGGCCAGCTTGACGTACTTGGCTTCGCGGTCGGCCTCGGAATAGACGATGACGGACTTGATGCCCATCTCGCGGCAGGCGCGCTGGATGCGCAGCGCGATCTCTCCGCGGTTGGCAATGAGAATTTTCTTGAACATGGTGTCTCGGCTCAATCGCCTTGCCGGCGGTGCGGGCAAGGCGTTCTGGCGCTATCGGCGTTGCGGATCGGTCTCAGGAAAGTGCCGCTCACTCGACGATGAACAGCGGCTGGCCGAACTCGACCGCCTGGCCGTTTTCGCACAGGATGCGCAGGATCTTGCCGCTGCAGTCGGCTTCGATCTCGTTCATGATCTTCATCGCCTCGATGATGCAGACCGGCTCGACGTCCTTGACGGCGTCGCCGACGTCGACGAAGGACTTGGCGCCCGGGCTGGCCGAGCGATAGAAGGTGCCCACCATCGGCGACTTGATGACCTTGCCGGCCGGCACGGCGGCGGCTTCTGCGGGCGCAGCCACGGCGGCGGGCGCC
>JAUYAJ010000403.1 GCA_030693565.1 Rubrivivax sp. | reverse complement strand
CGCCGGCGAGGTCCAGGTCAACGGCATGAGTCCGCATGCGGCGCGGCTGGCGCGCGCCTATGGCTATGTGTTCCAGTCGCCGGCGCTGTTCCCCTGGCGCAACGTGCTCGCCAACGTGATGCTGCCGCTGCAGATCCAGGGCCGCAGCAAGGCCGACTGCGAAGCGGTGGCGCGTGAGCAACTGGGGCGTGTCGGCCTGACCGGCTTCGAGCGCAAGTACCCCTGGCAGTTGTCGGGCGGCATGCAGCAGCGGGTGTCGATCGCGCGTGCGCTTGGCTTCGAGCCGCGCATCCTGATGATGGACGAGCCTTTCGGCGCACTCGACGAGATCACCCGCGAGCGCCTCAACGAGCAGTTGCAGCAGCTCTGGCAGCGTGAGCGCCGCACGGTGGTCTTCGTCACCCACTCGATCGCCGAGGCGGCTTACCTGGCCACGCGCATCGTCGTCATGTCGCCGCGGCCCGGGCGCATCCTGAAAGAGATCCAGTCGACGCTGCCCGACGAGCGCCACCTGGGCCTGCGCGACACGCCCGAGTTCATCGCCCTGGCGCACGAACTGCGCGAAGCCCTGGCCACCGGCCATGCCGACGATGAATGAGCTGCGCCGCAGCGCCGGGCCGGTGGCCGTGGTGCTGGGCGCGCTGCTGCTGGTCTGGTATTTGGGCTGCATCGGCCTGAACGCCGCCGGCGTCGTCGAGCGCGTGCTCGGGCCTGTAGGCAGCTACAGCAGCGTCCACCTGATCGCCGCCACCTGGGCGATGGAGCGCCCGGTGCTGCCGGCGCCGCACCAGGTCGCGCTGGACTTGTGGAGCAGCCTGACCGACTGGCCGCTCGATTCGCCGCGCAACCTGCTGTACCACGCTGCGGTGACGGCCCATGCCACCTTGGTCGGCTTCGTGCTCGGCACGCTGCTGGGCGTGGTGCTGGCGGCGGCCATCGTGCATTCGCGCACGCTGGACCGCGCGCTGCTGCCCTGGATCGTCGCCTCGCAGACGGTGCCGGTGCTGGCCATCGCCCCCATCGTGCTGGTGATCCTGGGCAGCCTGGGATTCTCCGGCGTGGCGCCGAAAGCGGCGATCGCGATGTACCTGTGCTTCTTCCCGGTGACGGTGGCAATGGTGCAAGGCCTGCGCTCGCCGCGCGCCATCGAAACCGAGCTGATGCACACCTATGCCGCCAGCCGCTGGCAGGCCTTGTGGCTGCTGCGGTTGCCGGCCGCGCTGCCGTTTCTGCTGCCGTCGCTGCGGGTGGCGGTGGCCGCCGGGCTGGTGGGCGCGATGGTGGCCGAGCTGCCCACAGGCGCCCAGGCCGGGCTGGGCGCGCGGCTGCTCACGGGTTCCTACTACGGCAACACGGTGGGCATCTGGTCGGCGCTGGTGATGGCGGCGCTGCTGGGCTTGCTGCTCACCGCGGCGGTGGCGGCGGTGGAAAAAATCGCCTTGCGGCAGTGGCGGGCGGCGTGAAGCGCGACCCGCTGAGCATTGCCGCCGCTTTGCTGCTGGTGGGCGCGTTCTCGCTGCCGCTGGCTGCTGGCGTCGACGGCGGCGCGGCGCTGGCCTGGCGCGCCAGCCTGTCAGCCTCGCTGGCCTGGGGCCTGCTGGTGGTGGTGGCGGTGTGGGCGACCCAGCTCGGCGAGGACCTTGGGGCGACGCTGGGCTGGACGGCGCTGTGCGCTGGCGCCGCGCTGGCTTTCGGCCTGCTGCCGCCGGCCACCGGCGCGTTGCCTGCGGCCAGTGGTTTCTGGCTCGCCGCGCTGGCGCTGGCGCTGCTGGCGCTGCACAGCGTGCGACGCTGCGCGGCCATCACCAACGCCCGCATCGGCGCGCCGCTGACGGCGGCGCTGTTCGGCCTGTGGGTGCTGTTTTTCTGGCAGCTTGGCGTCAGCACCTTCGACGTGCCGCGCGTGCTGCTGCCGGCGCCGCTGGACATCGCGCTGTCGCTGGTCGAGCACGGCGAGACGCTGGGCCGCGACTTCGTGCAGACGGTGGTCAAGGCGGTGCTGATCGGCTGGGCATTGGGCTCGGCGCTCGGTTTTGCCGTCGCCGTCGCCATCGACCGCTTGCCCTTTCTGCAACGCGGGCTGCTGCCGGTGGCTTCGCTGACGAGCACGGTGCCGCTGGTGGCGGTGGCGCCGATCATGGTGATGTGGTTCGGCTTTGAGTGGCCGTCCAAGGCCGCCGTCGTCGTCTTGATGACATTCTTCCCGATGCTGGTGGCCACGCTGGCCGGGCTGCAGGCCGCCGGCCGGCTCGAGCGCGAGCTGATGCACAGTTATGCCGCGGGCTACTTGCGCACGCTGGTCGACCTGCGCCTGCCCAGCGCCGTGCCCTTCATCGTCGGCGCGCTGAAGATCAACGCCACGCTGGCGCTGATCGGTGCCATCGTCGCCGAATTCTTCGGCTCGCCCACCGTCGGCCTGGGGTTTCGCATCAGCACCGAGGCGGCGCGCATGAACATGTCGCTGGTCTGGGGCGCCATCGTGGTCGCCGCGGTCACCGGTTCGCTGGCTTATGCCTTGCTGGTTCAGCTGGAGCGCAAACTCGCGTTCTGGCATCCTTCGGTGCGCTCGCGATGAGCGGCGCCGAGTTGTTCGCTGTTCCCACTATCCACCCACCCAGAAGGAGAAACGCGATGACGGGTTACACGGTCAAGTTCGGTCTCGGCGCGCTCGCCCTGGCCTGTGCCTTCGGCGCCGCGGCGCAGGCACCGCAGAAGTTCACGGTGCAGATGAAATGGGTGCCACAGGCCCAGTTCGCCGGCTACTACGTCGCCGCCGCCAAAGGTTATTACAAAGCCGAGGGGCTGGACGTCACCATCAAGCCCGGCGGCCCCGATGTCTCGCCGGTGCAGGTGCTGGCCGGCAACCAGGCCGACGCCATCGTCAACTGGATGCCTGACGCGCTGGCGGCGCGCGAGGCCGGCGTGCCGCTGGTCAACATCGCCCAGATCTTCAACCGCTCGGGCCTGATGCTGACCTGCAAGAAGGCCAGCGGCGTCGCCAAGCCGGCCGACTTCAAAGGCAAGACGCTGGGCGTCTGGTTCGGCGGCAACGAATACCCGTTCTACAACTGGATGGCCAAGCTCGGCGTCAAGCCCGACACCGACATCAAGGTGCTCAAGCAAGGATTCAACGTCGACCCGCTGCTGCAGAACCAGGCCGCCTGCATCTCGACGATGATTTACAACGAGTACTGGCAAGTCGTCGACGCCGGCGTCAAGGAAAGCGACCTCGTCACCTTCTTCTACGAAGACCAGGGCGTGGCGTCGCTGGAAGACGGCCTGTATGTGCTCGAAGGCAAGCTCAAGGACAAGGCCTTCGCCGACCGCGCCGCCAAGTTCCTGCGCGCCACCATGAAGGGCTGGAACGACGCCGTCAAGAACCCCGGCGAAGCGGCCAAGATCGTCGTCGCCGCCGACCCCTCGGGCAGCGCGACGCTGAAGGTGCAGCAGCGCCAGATGGAAAACGTCGCCAAGCTGATCACCACCGCCGGCACGGCCAAGCTGGGCTACCTGGAGCCGGCCGCCTACGAGCGCACCGTCAAGGTGTTGCTGGCCGCGGGCAGCTCGCCGGTGATCAAGAAAGACCCGGGCGCGGCCGCTTACACCCACGCCATCTGGGAGGCTGCGTCAAAGAAGTGAGCGGCGCGGCGGCGGCGCCAGGGCGGGTGCGCCAGGCGCGCGGCGAGACTGCG
>JAUYAJ010000402.1 GCA_030693565.1 Rubrivivax sp. | reverse complement strand
AAAGGAAAACCGCCTGCCGTTCCCGGCGATCAACGTCAACGACTCCGTGACCAAGTCGAAGTTCGACAACCTCTACGGCTGCCGCGAGTCACTGGTTGACGCGATCAAACGCGCCACCGACGTGATGGTTGCCGGCAAGGTCGCGCTGGTCTGCGGCTTCGGCGACGTCGGCAAGGGCAGCGCGCAGGCGCTGCGCGCGCTGTCGGCCCAGGTCTGGGTGACCGAGATCGACCCCATCAACGCCTTGCAGGCGGCGATGGAAGGCTACAAGGTCGTGACCATGGAGTACGCCGCCGACAAGGCCGACATCTTCGTCAGCGCCACCGGCAACAAGAGCGTCATCACGCGCAAGCACATGGCGGCGATGAAGGACCAGGCCATCGTCTGCAACATCGGCCACTTCGACAACGAGATCGACGTTGCCGCGCTCGCCGACTGCCAGTGGGAAGAGATCAAGCCGCAGGTCGACCATGTGATCTTCCCGGATGGCAAGCGCATCATCCTGCTCGCCAAGGGCCGGCTGGTGAACCTGGGCTGCGGCACCGGTCACCCGAGTTTCGTGATGAGCTCGAGCTTCGCCAATCAGACCATCGCCCAGATCGAGCTGTTCACGCACAGCGACTACTACGAGCAAGGCAAGGTCTACGTGCTGCCCAAGCACCTGGACGAAAAGGTCGCGCGGCTGCACCTGAAGAAGGTCGGCGCCGTGCTCAGCGAACTGAGCGACGAGCAGGCCAGCTACATCGGCGTGCCCAAGCAAGGGCCTTACAAGCCCGACAGCTACCGGTATTGATGCGCGGCCTTGCATCGGCTTGCCCGGACGTCAGTCCGGGCTTCGTGCCGCCCCTTGCGCAGCACCCTTGCACACCCCGGCGCGGGCTCTGGGCATGGCTTCTCACACGCTGAGCGCGAGGGTCTGCAAGGGCTCTTGCAAGCGCGGCGCCCCTGTCAGTCATCGATTGACGGCCCTCCATCAGCGGAGCCAAAATGACACCATGGATTCATTTTGGTGCCAAACATGAGTGTCAACCTGTCGATCAAGGATGTGCCCGATGACCTGGCCGAGCGGCTGCGCCAGCGGGCGGCCCGCAATCACCGATCACTCCAGGGCGAGTTGATGGCCATCATCGAGGTCGCCTCCAGCATGGACCCCGCCGTCTCGGCGCAGGGCCGCGAGGCGCCTGCCGGCGGTGCCCGCAGCTGGGTGCAAGGCTGGAAGACGGTTGAACAGCTGCTGGCCGAGCGGCAGGCCTCGGGCTGGCAACCGCACCCCGCGCTGGCGCGCGCGCCCCTGGCCGCCGACATCGTTCGTGCCGACCGTGATGCCCGATGAGCCGCAGCCCCCGGCCCGCAACCCGCGTGCTCTATGTGGCCGAGCCCGCCGCCGCCTGGGCGCAGTTGCCGCCCGCGGTGGTGGACTGCAGCGTCATCGCGGCCGTGCTCTGGGCCGAAGAGGCCGCCGCCGAAGCACGTTTGCAGCTGGCGGGGCGCAGCCTGCATGCACCGGCGCTGCTGGGCTGTGAGCTGGCCAATGTCGCACGCAACAAGTGCCGCTCCGGCGTGCCAGAAGCCGCTGCCCGTGCGGGGCTTGAAGCCTTCGCCGAACAGCGCATCGTGCTGCACGACGCCGACCCCGCCACGCTTTTCGACCTGGCCCAGCGGCACGCGCTCACGGCTTACGACGCCGTCTACCTGGCGCTGGCCCTCGAGCTGAACGCCCCGCTGATCACCTTCGACCAACGGCTTGCCGATGCCGCCGCGCGCGCGCTGGGCCAGCCCGACTGAGCGACTGCCGCCATGACCACCGCCCGCGAACGTTTCCTGACGCTGCTGCGCCGCGACATCCTGGAGCTGGACGCCGCCGAGCTCGATTTCGGCATCTACCGCGTGCTCAACCACCGCCGCACCACGGTCGAATGTTTTCTGGGCCAGGAACTGCCGGCCCGCATCGAAACCGCACTGGCCGCGCTGCCCGGCAGCGCCGGCGAAGACGAGCAGGCGCGCATCTACAACGCCCTGTATACCTTCTTCGCCCGCTACTACGACAGCGGCGATTTCCTGCCGCGCCCGCGCCGCGGCAAGGCCGGCCGCTACATGGTGCCCTACGACGGCAGCGACACCCACTTCCACTGGGCCACCAAGGGCAGCCATTACGTCAAGAGCGGCGAGCGCTTTGCCGGCTATGCCTTCCAGCAACCCGGCGGCCCGCGCGTGCGGCTGCTGGTGCAAGCCGCCAGCGTGGAACGCGACAACGCCAAGGGCGCGCAGCGCCACTACGTGCCCGTGGCGCTGCAGCCACCGGGCGGCGCCCACCCCGGCGAGTGGCGGCTGGCCTTCGAGCACCGCGTGCTGAGCGACGAAGAGCTGGCCCGTTCCGGCGGCACCAAGAGGCGACGCGGCACCCGTGCCGCCGAAGCCGCGGCCGAACCCGCTGCACAAGAGTCCGCAGGCGCCGACGAAGCCGCCGAAGGCGCCAGCGTTCAAGACCGCGTGCTCAACGCCTGGCTGAAGGCGCACCCGGCGCCGGCCGGCATCGACGCCGCGCTGCTGGCCCGCCATGCGCTGCGTTACGTCAAGGGCCAGACCACCGACTTCTTCGTTCACCCGCAACTGGGCCGCTTCCTGCGCGACGAACTCGACACCTACCTGCAGACCGAATTCGTCAACCTGTGGGACTTGCCCGACGCCGCGCTGGCGCGCGAACGCGGCAAGCTGGCCATCTGCCGCGAACTGGGCCGCGCCATCATCGGCGTGCTGCACACGCTGGAAGACCTGCAGGCCGCGCTGTTCGAAAAGCGCAAGTTCGTCATGCAGGCCAGCTACCTGGTGATGTGTTCCTGGCTGCGCGCCCTGGGCACGCAGGGCGCGGCGCTGGTGGCGCACGCCGCGCAGCACCCGCCGCAGGTGGCACGCTGGCGGCAGTGGCTGGGTGAAGCCGAGGGCGGCACCGCCAGCGGGCCCGAGCTGCTGGCCCGCTGCCCGCATTTGCCGCTGGACACGGCGCTGTTCGACGAGCCCTTCCAGTGGGCCGTGCTGGCCGCCGTGCCCGACCTGCAGGCGGCGCTGGGCGGCATCCTGGTGCACGGCGACAACTACGCCGCGCTGCGAACGCTGGAAGCGCAGTGGCGGGCGGGGGTGAAGTGCATTTACATCGATCCGCCGTACAACACAGACGCCTCGCCGATCGATTACAAGAACGGCTTTCGCGAGGCGAGTTGGCTGTCATTGATGGATGAGCGGATCGCGGCGTCAAAACGCCTGATGTCCGATGCCGCTGTCCTCGTTGCAGCGATTGACGATGCGGAAGGCGCAGCCCTTCGCAGCCTCTTGCAGATTCAATTCGAAAGCAACGTCTTGGGCACTGTTCCAGTGCGCTCCAATCCGTCCGGCCGTCCTACAAAGCGGGGCTTCTCGATTGCGCACGAGTACCTCCACTTTGCAGGGCGATCAGAGGCCGCGGTCATCGGGCGGATGAATCCGACGGAAGAACAGGCGGCAAGATTTGGCGAGGCAGACGAGCTTGGCGTGTTCGAATGGCGCAATCTTCGTCGCGAGGGTTCGAACTCCGACCGCGATGCGCGTCGGGCGCTGCACTATCCACTGTTCCTTTCTGATTCCACCATTCGAGTACCTCGCATGTCTTGGGACGAGGACACAGAGGAATGGTCACTGAACGAAACGCCAAGGGAATCGGAAACCATTGTCTTGCCTATCGACGACGCTGGAAACGAAAAGACTTGGCGTTGGAGTCATGAGAAGGTCGCTGCAAGCGGCACTGAGATCGTGGTCAGGAAGGATCGGACCGGCAAGAATTACGTCTACTACAAGCGGCGTCCCAATGAGGAAGGAGTTGTCGCAGTCACTGCCTGGTTTGGCGCAAGATACAGCGCAACAGAGCACGGAACAGCATTGCTCAAGAAGTTGTTTGGTCGATCCCCGTTCAAGTACCCGAAGTCCATGCACGCGGTAGCGGACTCGATTTACGTCGCAGGCGCCGGCAGTCGGCAGTCAACAACCCTCGACTACTTCGCCGGCTCCGGCACCACCGCACACGCCGTCATCAACCTGAACCGCGACGACGGCGGCCAGCGCAACTTCATCCTCGTCGAGCAGGGCGAGTACTTCGACACCGTGACGCTGCCGCGCGTGGCCAAGGTGATGGCCTGCCCGGACTGGAAGGACGGCCACCCGAAGGAAGGTGTACAGCACGACGCCGAAGCCGGCGACGAGCCCGAGACCCACTGGTCGCGCCGCACCCTGCCCATCGTGCAGGTGCTGCGCATCGAACGCTACGAAGACAGCCTGGACGCGCTGGCCCTGCCGGGCGCTGCGGCTGACGCCGGGCAGGGCGAGCTGGCCGGCTTCGACGCCCTGCTGCGCTACGTGGCCGATGTGCAGGACAGCGCCAACCCCGTGCGCCTGAGCACCGCCGCGCTGGCCCGCCCGCTGCACTACCGCCTGCCCACGGTGTGGGAAGGAAAGGCCGTCGAACGCCCGGTGGACCTGCTGCACACCGCGCTGCTGCTGCTGGGCCTGCACCCGGTGCGGCTGCGCCGGCT
>JAUYAJ010000401.1 GCA_030693565.1 Rubrivivax sp. | reverse complement strand
GATCGGCAAGACCGCGCGCTCGAACCCGGCCAGTTACGTCGGCGCTTTCGACGAACTGCGCAAGCTGTTCGCCGACCTGCCGCTGGCGCGCGAGCGCGGTTACAGCGCCGGCACCTTCAGCTTCAACGCCGGCAACGGCCGCTGCCCGACCTGCAGCGGCTCGGGCTTCGAACATGTGGAGATGCAGTTCCTCAGCGACGTCTACCTGCGCTGCCCCGACTGCGACGGCCGCCGCTACCGCGCCGAGATCCTCGACGTCAAGATCCTGCGCGGCCCGCTGCAGCTGAGAATTGCCGACTTGCTCGACCTGACCGTCGCCGAAGCCGCGCACTGGTTCCAGAACGACCGCGAGGTGGTGGCGCGGCTGCAGCCGATCATCGACGTCGGCCTGGACTACGTGCGCCTGGGCCAGCCGGTGCCGACGCTGTCGGGCGGCGAGGCGCAACGTCTGAAGCTGGCTGGTTTCCTGGCCGAGGCCGCGGCCAGCCCGCGCCAGGCGATGGCCAAGCGCGGCACGCTGTTCCTGTTCGACGAGCCGACCACCGGGCTGCACTTCGACGACATCGCCAAGCTGATGCGGGCGCTGCGCATGCTGCTCGACGCCGGCCATTCGCTGCTCGTGATCGAGCACAACCGGGACGTCATCCGCGCCGCCGACTGGATCGTCGACCTCGGCCCCGAAGGCGGCGAGGCCGGCGGTGAACTGGTGTGCGTGGGAACGCCCGACGACGTGAAGGCGCACGCCACATCGCACACCGGGCGCGCCTTGCGCGAGTACGAAGCCGCGCTCGGCCTCGGCGGCCTGGGCGTCGAAGAAGGCCGGCCGCTGCAGACCGTGGTGCGCGAGCGCCGCGCCGCGCGCGCCGAAGACGAGGTGATCCGCATCGTCAACGCCAGGGACCACAACCTCAAGAGCCTGAGCGTCGACATCCCGCGCGGCAAGTTCAACGTCGTCACCGGCGTCAGCGGCTCGGGCAAGAGCACGCTGGCCTTCGACATCTTGTTCAACGAAGGCCAGCGCCGCTACCTGGAAAGCCTGAACGCCTACGCGCGCAGCATCGTGCAGCCGGCCGGCCGGCCCGAAGTGGACGCTGTCTATGGCATCCCGCCGACGGTGGCCATCGAACAGCGGCTTTCGCGTGGTGGCCGCAAGAGCACGGTGGCGACGACCACCGAGGTCTGGCACTTCCTGCGCCTGCTGTGGGTCAAGCTCGGCTTGCAGCATTGTGTTCACGACGGCGCGCCGGTGAAGGCACAAAGCACCGAGAGCATCGCCGCCCAGCTGCTGCGCGACCACAACGGCCAGCACGTCGGCTTGCTGGCGCCGCTGGTGGTGAACCGCAAAGGCGTCTACACCGACCTGGCCAAATGGGCGAAAGCGCGCGGCCACACGCACCTGCGTGTCGACGGCGAGTTCCTCAGCCTGAGCCCGTTCCCGCGCATCGACCGCTTCAAGGAACACACGCTGGAACTGCCAGTGGGCGACATCGTCATCAGCCTAGAGAACGAAGCCGAGTTGCGCGCGCTGCTGACCAAGGCGCTGGAGCTCGGCAAAGGCGTGCTGCACCTGCTGCACCCGCTGGACGGGCTGGCGGCGGCGATGGACGGCGCCGACCCCGACTGCCTGCACGGCAAAGGCATCGGCGACGTCAAGGTGTTCTCGACCAAGCGCGCCTGCCCGGTCTGCGGCACCAGCTACCCCGAGCTCGACCCGCGCATGTTCAGCTACAACAGCAAACATGGCTGGTGCGGCACCTGCGTCGGCACCGGGCTGGCGCTGACGCGCGAGCAACGCAAGGCTTACGACGACTCGGTGCGCGACGACGACAACAAAGGCCGCGAGCAAAGCTTTCCGTCCGAGGAAACCGAGGTCGAAGGCGTGGTTGACGCCGCCTGCCCCGATTGCCAGGGCGCACGGCTGAACCCGAGCTCGCGCGCGATCAGCTTCGACGGCCGGCCGATCGCTGCGATTGCCGCGCTGTCGGTGGCCGAAATGCGGCGCTGGATCGACAGCCTGCAGCTGCTGGGCCGCGACGCCGAGATCGCGCGCGACGTCGTCTCCGAGATCCGCAGCCGGCTCGAATTCCTTGCCGACGTCGGCCTGGGCTACCTGACGCTGGACCGCGCCGCGCCCACGCTCAGCGGCGGCGAGGCGCAGCGCATCCGCCTGGCCGCCCAGCTGGGCAGCAACCTGCAAGGCGTTTGTTACGTGCTCGACGAGCCCACCATCGGCCTGCACCCGCGCGACAACGGCATCTTGCTCGGCGCGCTGGCCAAGCTGGGCGCCAAAGGCAATACGCTGGTCGTCGTCGAGCATGACGAAGACACGATCCGCAGCGCCGACCATGTGATCGACATCGGCCCCGGCGCCGGCAAGCGCGGCGGCCGGCTGGTGGCGCAAGGCAGCGTCGCCGAGCTGTCGGCGCAGCCCGACTCGCAGACCGGGCGTTTCCTCGCCCAGCCTTTGCGCCATCCTTTGCAGCCGCGCCGCACCGTCGATCCCGACGCGCCGGCGCTGCGCCTGCAAGGCGCGACGCTGCACAACCTGCAGTCGGTCGAGCTGTGGCTGCCGCTGCACCGGCTGGTTGCGGTGACAGGCGTCAGCGGCTCGGGCAAGAGCACGCTGGCGCGCGACGTGTTGCTGGCCAACGTGCAGGCCGCGGTGGCCTTGAAAATCAGCGCCGCCGGCCGCGCCGACCTGGCCGCCGGCCGGCTGCCGCCGCTGCACGGCTGCAGCGGGCTGGCCGGCTTCGAGGCCATCGACCGTGTGCTCGAAGTCGACCAGACGCCGATCGGCAAGACGCCGCGGTCCTGCCCGGCCACCTACATCGGCTTCTGGGACGTGATCCGCAAGCTGTTCACCGAAACGCTGGAAGCCAAGGCGCGCGGCTACGCGGCGGCGCGCTTTTCCTTCAACACCGGCGACGGCCGCTGCCCGGGCTGCGAAGGCCAGGGGCTCAAGACCATCGCGATGAGTTTCTTGCCCGACGTGAAGGTGGCCTGCGACCAATGCCATGGCGCGCGCTTCAACCCCGAAACGCTGGCCGTCAGCTGGCGCGGCAAAAGCATCGGCGACGTGCTGCGCATGGAGGTCGACGAAGCGGTGGACTTCTTCGCCAGCATGCCCGCCGTCGCCCACCCATTGCAGTTGCTGAAGGATGTCGGCCTGGGTTACCTGACGCTGGGCCAGCCGTCACCCACATTGAGCGGCGGCGAGGCCCAGCGCATCAAGCTCGTCACCGAACTGAGCAAGGTGCGCGACGACGTCACCCGGCGCGGCAACAAGGCGCCGCACACGCTGTATGTGCTCGACGAACCCACGGTAGGCCTGCACATGGCCGACGTCGAGCGGCTGATCCGCGTGCTGCACCGGCTGGTCGACGGCGGCCACAGCGTGGTGGTGATCGAGCATGACCTGGACGTCATCGCCGAGGCCGACTGGGTGATCGACCTCGGCCCCGAAGGCGGCGGCGAGGGCGGGCAGGTGGTGGTGGCCGGGCCGCCCGAAGCCGTGGTCGCGTCAGGCACGCACACCGGGCGCGCGCTGGCGGCGGTGTTGGCGCGGGGTTGAGGCCACGCGTCGCTGCATCACGCATCGGCATAGATCTCCACCATCGGGTGATCCAGGAAGTCGCGGCTTGGATAGGTGCTGAACATCAGACTCAGCGCACTCAGGACGCGGATGTTGTTCTGGACAAGGCCCGGGTGGGCTTGGCGGTCGATGTCGCTGGCGCCGATGGCTGTGCAGCGCACGCAGCAGTTGGTCTGTTGCCCCATGATGACGACGTAGGCGATGTTCTCCGCCGCCAGCTTCTCGTCGAGGTCTGTCTGGACCATCGCATTGAAGTAGCCTTTGATGACACGTTTGGCGCGCCCACCCGCCACCGACCGCAACTCGCTGATGGTTCGCCTCGTGGCCGGCGGGGCCAGATTGCCCGTGTGCAGCCGCAACGGCGGGTTCTGCTCCACGAGGATGATCGGGCAGTACCACTGGGTCAACTTGGTGAGCATGAGCGCCTGTGCGGCCGTTTGCCC
Organism: Rubrivivax sp.; assembly: GCA_030693565.1. GTDB lineage: Bacteria > Pseudomonadota > Gammaproteobacteria > Burkholderiales > Burkholderiaceae_C > Rubrivivax. The sequence continues at coordinate 11,935 of JAUYAJ010000401.1, read as the reverse complement.
ATGGCTCGATCCCTGCTCGTCGATCACCATGCCCGCCACGATCGAACCCTCGCGCATGAGGATTTGCATGACCCGGTCTGTCAGCGATCCCTGTTTCAGCGGCATTTCGCTCTCCTGTTGGACCTGCTCGGACCAGGCCGGTTGGCGGACGATCGTCACGCAACCAAAGGAGCACGGGAGGGTGCCTGCAGCAGGCTCGCCTTGATCGCAGAACGGGTGGAACAGGCTAGCACTTCATGCCTGCCCTGCCCAGAGAACGATGGGGTCTTGCCAGGGCAATGAGTCCGGCATGCAAGTTCCCGCAGCACCACGGTAGGGCGATCAACCTGCTCGATGTGACCGTGGCCCACCCGCCTACGGGTCCGCACCGCTAGGCAGGGTGGGCACGGCATGAAATGCTTGCGCCGATGAGTCCCTTTCGCATTGGTGCTGGCGCCGGTTATTCCGGCGACCGCATCGACCCCGCACAGGCACTGGCGCAACACGCTGGACTGAACGCGCTGGTGTTCGAGTGCCTGGCCGAGCGCACGATTGCGCTGGCGCAGTTGCGCCGCCTGCACGACCCGGCCGCCGGCTTTGACCCGCTTCTGACAGCGCGCATGCAGGCGGTGTTGCCGGCCTGTGTGGCGCAGGGCACGCGCATCATCACCAACATGGGCGCGGCCAACCCCGAGGGCGCTGGCCAGGCGGTGCTTGAAGTCGCGCGCGCACTGGGCTTGCACGGCCTTCGGGTGGCGGTGGTGACGGGTGACGATGTGCTGGACTGGGTGCGGGCGCAGCAGCCGGCGCTGCTCGACGGCGGTCCGCCCTGGTCGGCGCTGCAGCAGCAGCTGGTGTCGGCCAACGCCTACCTTGGCGCCGATGCGCTGCTGCCGGCGCTGGCCAGCGGGGCCGAGGTGGTGCTGTGCGGCCGCGTCGCCGACCCGGCGCTGTTCCTGGCGCCGCTGATGCACCATTTCGGCTGGGCGGCCGATGACTGGTCGCGCTTGGGGCAGGGCATCGTCGTCGGCCATCTGCTGGAATGTGCCGCCCAGGTCAGCGGCGGCTACATTGCCGACCCCGGCGCCTTCGACGTGCCGGGCCTGCACGACGTGGGCTTTCCGTTCGCCGAGGTCGACGCCGATGGTGCGGCCGTCATCACCAAACTGGCGGGCACCGGCGGCCGCGTCGATCGGCTGACCTGCACCGCGCAATTGCTCTACGAGATCGAAGACCCGGCGCGCTACATCCAGCCCGACGTGGTGGCCGACTTCAGCGCCGTGCGATTGCACGAACTGGGTCCCGACCGGGTGGCGGTGAGCGGCGGCGCCGGCAGGCTGCGGCCCGACGCGCTGAAGGCCACGCTGGGCTATCGCGACGGCTTCATCGGCGAGGGCCAGATCTCGTATGCCGGCCCTGGCGCGCAAGCGCGCGGCGAACTGGCGCTGGACATCCTGCAGCACCGGCTGGTGCGTGCAGGCCTGGACGGTCTGGAACGCCGGGCCGAACTGGTCGGTGTGAATGCGATGCATGGCGGTGGCGCGCCGCGCCATGGCGCTGCGCAGGTGCCGGCTGAAGTGCGTGTGCGGCTGGCGCTGCGTTGCACCAGCCGGGCCCAGGCCGAGTGGGTGGGCCACGAGGTCGAGGCGCTGTATCTCAACGGCCCGGCGGCCGGCGGCGGCGTCAACACCAGCGTGCGCGAGGTGGTGGCCGCGGCGTCGGTGCTGGTGCCACGGGCAGTGGTTCAAACGCAGTACCGCGTGCTGGTGGCCTGATGGTGAGCCTGGTGAAAACGGCCGGAACGAAGCCATGAAGACGCTGCGAGACATCGCGATCGCCCGCTCGGGCGACAAGGGCAATCGCGCCACGCTCAGCGTGATCGCGCTGGATCCGGCCGCTTACCCGGTGATCGAGCGGCTGCTGTCGGCCGAACAGGTGCGCTCGGTCTACGGCGGCATCGTGCAGGGGCGGGTGGACCGCTACCCACTGCCGCATCTGGGGGCACTGCACTTCGTGCTGCACGACGCGCTGGCCGGTGGTGTGACGCGGTCGCTGGCGCTGGATGCGCATGGCAAGACGCTCAGCTCGGCCGTCCTGGCGCTGCCGCTGACGGCCGCTGAAACCCCGTAGACTTTGCGCCTCCCATGCGCCTGCGCCGTCGTCCTGCGGTTCGAAGGGCGCGCCGCGTTCACCTGATCCACCTGTTCCCTTCTGGAGAATCCCGATGTCTTTGACCATCCGCCGGCTGGCCGCCTTGTCCTCCATCTGGCTGTGCGCCGCGGCCGTTCAGGCCCAGCCTTATCCCAACAAGCCGATCAAGGCCATCGTGCCGTTTGCCGCCGGCAGCGCCACCGACCAGATCGGCCGCGCTTTTGCCGAAAAGATGTCGCAGTCGCTTGGGCAGCAGGTGATCATCGACAACAAGCCCGGCGCCAACGGCTTGCTGGGCGCCGATGCGGTGGCCAAGGCGCCCGCCGACGGCTACACCATTCTGGTGGGCACCAACAGCACCAACGCGGCGCTGAAATTCCTGATGAAGAAGCTGCCTTATGACCAGGACACGGCTTTCGTGCCGGTGGGCTTCCTGGGCTCGGTGCCGCTGATGCTGACGGTGAACAACGATGTCCCCGCCAAGACTCTCAAGGAGTTTGTCGACCTGGCCAAGTCCAAGCCCGGCATGGTCACCTTTGCCAGTGCCAGCACCTCGCAACTGGTGTCCAGCGAGATGCTGGCCAGCATGGCGGGCATGCAGTTGAACCACATCCCCTACAAGAGCGGCCCGGCCGCCATGACCGACCTGATCGGTGGTCAGGTGATGATGTTCACCGCCGACTTCGGCGTCACCGTGCCGCAGCACAAGGCGGGCAAGATTCGCGGCCTGGCCGTCACGTCGACCCAGCGCGCCGCCGCGGTGCCCGAGCTGCCCACGGTGAACGAAGCACTGGGCTTGAAGGACTATGAGCTGATCGCCTACTTCGCGGTGTTTGCGCCGGCCGGCACGCCGCCCGAGGTGATCGCGCGGCTGAACCAGGCGATCAACGCCGCGGCCAACAGCAAAGACCTGCAGGAGCGCTTCGCGGCCAACGGCTTTGCCATCGACCCGGGCACGCCCGAGGCGCTGGCCCAGCGCAACCAGCGCGAAACCCTGAAGTGGGCCAAGGCGATCAAGGACGCGAAGATCGAGGCCCAGTGAGCCGCCCACGCTCCTAGGCGCGAGGCTGCACTGCCCACCACGGCCGGGGCGCTGGATGTGTAAAGGTTCCCGACAGCGAAGGTGCCGGGCGGCCACGCTGATCACGTTGCCGAAGGGTGGGGGCCAACCCATTTGGTGCCGCGTCATTCCTTGGTGATGGGCCGGGTGATGGCCGCGACATGAGTGGCGGACATGGCGGTCTTTGCTGGTGCGCCGTTGTCGCACGGGGCTGTAGTGCCCGGCCCGCACTGCGGCGGCAAACTGAACATCATCGCCGCTGCTCCCGGAACAGCCGGGCGTCGAGGTGGCGCAGCCCATCGCTGTCAAGTCAGTCGATGCGCACCAGGTGCGTGGCCGTGGCGACGTAAATGTGCCCGTGCTCGTCGACCGCTGGTGGGCTCAGGATGTCCGAATCGACGCTGACCGAGAACAGCTTGCGGCCGTCAGCGCTCAGGTGATGCAGTGTCTTGCCGCCGGTGACGAGCAGTGAGCCGTCGCCGAGCACCGAGCCATGGCGCAGGCTGCCGGTCGCGAGCAGGCGGCCATCCTTGATCTCGAAGCTGCCGGAGTCGACCTTCGCGCCGTGCTGCAGGCTGTCGCTGCGCGTGTCGTACTGCCAGACGAGTTTGCCCTGCTCGACCGCGAGCACGCGGCCCTGCGTCAACGCGTAGACGCGCCCGCCTTTGGCGCGGATCGGTGGCTGGCGCACGGCCCAGGTGTCAGTGCCTTCGGGGTCGACCCAGCGCCAGAGCTCCTCGCCGGCGGCGGACAGCGCCAGCAAGACCTTGCTGTCGCCCGGGGCCGGCCCGACGTAGCCGGTGAAGCAGTAGACCTCGTCCGTGTCGACGCTCCATTCAGCCAGGGTGGCCAGCGGCACCTTGAAGCGCGAGATCTCCGTGGCGTTCGTGGCATCGACACGCACCAGTGCGTCGAACATCAGCGCCACCACCTGGCGTTCGGGCACCAACAGCGGCGCCAGCTTCTGCAGTCCGGGCAACGCGATTTGCCAGTCGCCGTAGGTCGTCGGGTATCGGTTGCGCAGCACGAGGGTGTGCGGCGGGTCGAGTGGCGCGTCGGGCTCATCGCCGTCCGAGACTTCTCCGTCGCCTGGCTCGGTCAGTACGGCGATGAAGTCGTGTTCCTGCGGCCAGAACAGGTCGACCGTGACGGCGGACGACATGGCGCCCGGGAAAGGGGCCTCGCGCAGCACCGTTTGATCGCTTGCGTCCAGCGCCTCAAGGAAACTGCTGCGTGCCTTGAAGTACAGGTTGCCTTGCGCCACGGCGAGCGGCGTACCGATCTGCTTCGGACGCGTCCAGAGCGCCTGACCTTGAGCGTCGAACATCACCATGTCCGGCGCCGAAGCGACCAGCACGCGCTGGCCCCAGATGAGCACTGTCGGTGGCCAGTCGGCGTGCGTGGCTTTGCCCATTTCCTTTGACCACGCGACCTTGCCGGTGGCCGTCGTGACCACCGGAAGTGCGGAATCGCGACGGGTGCTCGCGAAGCGAACCGGGTAGCTACTGGCGGTTGTCATGACCATGTCCTTGCTGGAAGACGGTTCCGGGGTTGGTGGCGGGAAGGTGCTGCCGGCGACGCTGCTGGCTGCCAGCAGGGCGGCCAGCAAGAAGGCCCAGGCGCGAGCTCTGCGGCGCCTATATGACGCCCACATTGAACCGCCCCCCGGCATTGCCATCCATCCAGACTTTCAGGGCGGGCAGGTCTTCCTTGGTGATGTCGGCGGCCACGCCACCCTGGGCAGGCCATTGCGACGATGTCGCGCCGATCTTGCCGATCAGGTAGCGGATGATGGATTTCGTCTCGCAGGCCGTGCCGGCGACGATATTCTGGCCGCTTGGCGTGAACGCCTTGGAGCCGAACACGAACTCGATCGAGAAGTGCGCGTTCGGATTGGCCGCCGTCTCCGGCGTGGCCCGAATCTCCCACTGCGGAAAAATCCTCAGGTAGGTGGTCGAGAAGTTGCCGTTGCCCTGCAGCTTGAACCGGTCCTGCAGCCGGATCAGGATTTGCTGGCTCACGTGCTCGGCGTGGGCCCTTTTCTGCAAATCGATCAAGTTGGTGCCGGTCACGTCGGTCCAGTCGGTCGTGTTCATCGACGAGACGCCCGAAAGAATCCCTGACTTGTGATCCCTGTTGCTCTGCCAATGCGACGTGCCACGCAGGACGACGTCGCCCTTCTTGTACTCGTGACTTCCGGTGTAGGCAGGAATGCGGAAGCTTGCGGAGATCTTGATGCAGACGCACAGGATGCCCGTGTATGGACCGCCGCCCTTGAACTGCGAAAATTCGTCCTGACCCAGGTGATAGAGGTGCAGGTCGCACAAGCCGTTGTTGCCCAACGGGTGATTCGCTTGCGACACGGTTGGCCGGTGAATGTTCTCGTAGCCGGCCAGGGCGGGCTTGGAGAACTTCAGCGTGGCGGCCCCGCCAGTCGGCTCGTACCTGATCCTGAAACGCTTCGCGGCGAGGAAGGGCGCCAGCGTGGTGCCGGCGTGAACATTCAGCCAATGCGCGCGGCACCACAGGTAGCGCACGCGCAGCGAGCGGTTGCTCTTCATCAACGGATCGGGGTCCACTTCGAACGGCATGCCCATGAAGCGTTGTCCGTCAACGGCGCCCTTGGAACTGTTGATGAAGGTCGGCAACGAGGTGCCGACGACGCCGGCGGGGGCCTTCGAAGTGATGTACTCGTCCCACAGGCCGATGGCCGCATGGCCGAGTTCATGGGCGAACGCGCCTTTCGGCTTCGCATTCGGTGCGTCGTACTCGGGCGAGAGCCCCAGAGCGCCCCCGGCGCCCGAACCCCAGGCATCGCCTTCGTCCAGCGCGCCGCCTCGGCGCATCTTCATGGTCAGGCCGTCTGCGGCGGCTGAACTCCCGCCGCCCGCGCCTGTCCGGTCGTCGATGACCGTGACCTTGCAGATCTCCTTGCCACCGCGCTGGGCGTATACGCCGGGACCTGTCTCGACATCCTTGGCCTCGAACAGACAGAAGTGTTTGACGACGACTTCCTTCTTGTCATCGTCCTGCTCGAAGGTGTAGTCCTTCTCGTTCCATCGCGTCATGGCATGCACCATGCCTTGCTCGCGGAACAGCTTCACGTCGGCGGCCGTGCCGCCGACGGTGCCGTTGGCCACGAACCTGCCGTTCCACAGCGTGACCAGGGCGCCGAAGACCGTCGTGTTGTCCGTGGCACCGTAGTGCAGGTAGTGCAGATGGAAGAGCCGCGTTCTGAAGACGTAGTGGTTCGTCACATCGGCAGGCGCCGTGAACACGACCTTCGCGCTGCTGATGTCAGCGTCTTCCAGCTTGGCCGCGCGCGCGCCGAGGATCTCCTTGTTGGCGAAGTCGGCCGCCTCCGTGCGCTTGTCGTAGATGTCGTGGAAGCCGTCGCAGAAGACCACGACGCGCGGGTTGATGGGGTACTCGACGATCGCGTTGCGCCGCGCCACGCCGACCGCTTCCTTCTGGAAATTCGAATCGGTCCAGTAGGCCGCCTCGGCACGCGGCTTGTAGACCTTCACCTTGTACTTGTCCGCCGGGTCGAGCCACAGCATCGCGAAGCGCGAGTGCTCGGATCGCAGCGCCGCAGTGTCCGCTTGATCCCGGTCAGAGACCGCCTGAGACCCGGCCTGGGTGGTCAGCACGATGTCGTCGAGCGAGAACGTCAACTTGCCGCCCTTCGCGTACGACGCCTCCAGGTCGGCATCGTCCAGCGCGGCCAGTTCGTCGAAGAATTTGTTCTTGGTCGGATCGCTGAAACGCGTGAAGTAGCAGGCCGACTTCCAGACCTTGGGCAGGTCGTAGTAGAGGTTGCGGTCGCGCGTTGGCTGGCGCTTGTCGTCGGCGCCGGCGAGCACGATCAGCTTGCGCTCGGCCGCCTTGTCGCCGGTGGCGTGAACGAAGGCGTTGTCGCGCGCGAACTCGAACAGCAGCTTGTTGTTGAACTTGGGCAGGTCCGCGCCATCGGTCTTCTTCGTGATCACCCATGGCAGGCACTGGCAGGCGCTGTCGTTGTCGGTCTTGTCGACCAACCAGTTGCTGATGACGTCATGCGTGCCAGCCAGTGGGTTCTGCGGCACGCCCGCCGCGGTGCTGTCGCGGGACGCCTTCAGCACCACCGGCGGTATGCCGACGGGCTTGTTCGTGTGCTTGGCGGCGCAGTACTTGCGATCGAAGTACTCGAAGCGCACGTACTGCAGCTTGGGTTCGAGCGTCAGTTCGGCCGGTGCCGCCTCGGTGCCGATGCCGTCGACCGCGGGGATGTCCACCTGTCCGTCGACCGCGACCGTGATGCCCTGCGTGGCCCACTTCGACTGCACCAGCGACCACACCTTGGGGAGCACGAAAAACTGCTTGCCGGCGTCGGACAGCGCATCAAGCGCAGGGCCGTCCGGATCCTCTTTCAGCTCGGCCGCGGGCATGTCTTTCTCGTGGACGAGGTAACGCACCTTGCCGGCGTCGAGCTTCAGCGTGAACTTCTTCTTGATGTCGTCGGCGACCTCGAACTTGATGTAGCCCTTGTCGTCGATCACTTTCAGATCGACCTCTTTCGCATCGTCGAACACCACCTTGAGTGCGAAGTCCTTCGGGAAGGCACGGACGGTGTCGTCAGGGTCTTTGTACTTGAGCCGCAGGTGGATGATGAGCTTGGCCCAGATGACGTGTTCGTCCGGGTTCTTGCTCATGTCGAGCGTGTGGTGCTCCTCGGTCTTTTCGAGCTCGAATTTCGCCTTGACCGTGTCGTCCAGTATTGGCACCAGTTTGTAGGTGTCGGCACGCAGCTTGTCGAAGGTGACCTCGCCTCCGGCCGGCGTTGTCTTCTCCGCGTTGGACGGCGCATTGGCCGCCTTGCCTGCGGTCAGCTTGACCGTCGCGCCGGTGATGCCGTTCTTGTCGGTACGGCGCTTGACAACCACCTTGAGCGGCGTCACCGGATCGACGACGAAGGTGTAGAACTCGTGTCCGTTGACGGCAATCACCTTGGCTACCGGCGTGCCGTCCTTGCCGATCGGAAACGCGTATTTCTCATCGATCCCGGCCAGGCTGATGCTGGCACTGTGCGACCCCGGCTTGAGCTTGGTGAAGCGGCGGAAGCCCTGGGGGTCGGTGTCGTCCTCATCGGCGTTCAGCTTGGCCTTGATCTTGTGCACTGCGGTGCCGTTTAGCGACTCCTGGACGTAGATCGTCGCGGAACAGGCCTCGGGGCAGGGCTCGACGACGGCATCCACCACCGGCGACTGATCGCTCTGGCAATGTGTGCACTTGTAGATTGGCGAGAACGCCATCTTGCAGCTGGAACAGGTGGCCATCGTCTTAGCCCTGCGACGCCACGGCGCCGGTGCGCTGCATCGCGGCTTCGACCGCCCGCGCCTGGACGAACAGGACGCGCGTGTGCTGCTCGGTCATCACCGCGTCGATCTTGCGCGCCATCTGCGCTGGGTCCAGCGGGTGCTCGTCGCCCCGCCACAGTGCCTGCACGACATCAGCGATCGTGCCGTGCTGACGGTAGCCGTGCTTGCGGCAGGCAGCGATGCCGCGGTCGACCAGTGCTTCGAGGTAGCCCGGCGCAAGCTCGGTCGTGGCGCGGCCTTCCAGAGCGGACTCGTGGCGCAGCATCGCTAGCAGCAGATCGCTGAAAGTCTGCCGCCTGGCCTCTTCCAGTGCGTACAACTGGTCATTGCGGATCGTCAGCAAGGCCACCCTCCGTGAGCTTCGCGTTACGCGGCGTTCTTGTTGTGGGTCGGCCGGTGCGTACCGGCCGATCGTCGGCGTCATGGAAAGTATCGCCGTCAGCGATGGCGTCGGTCAACACTGAACCGCCCCGGGCTTCCGGCAGGCACGAGTCATGCCGTGATGGTGGGCCCCGCGGATGGGCATGGTAGTTGGCTTGGACCTCGGCCGGTGGGATGTTGCCAAAGGGCGCCAGCAGCCAGCGCTTGTTGAACCCGTCGACCCACTTGAGCGTGGCCCAGACGACTGGTCCCCCGCGCACCCTAACCCGTGTGAATATGACCTGGGGGTTCTGTGCGCCCAAGTGTCGCCCTGCGCCGCCGCTTGCCGGCAGCCGATTCGGTACCGGCTCCGATGCAAGCCAGGGCCGGTCGTGCAGACGATGCCGGGCGACGCGGTGCGGCGCCTCAAACGCGGCTCAGAGCTGAGTCCTGCGCGCCGCCCGGCAGCAGCCCAGCGTCAGCCGCTGCGCTTCAGGTAAGCCTCGGCCAGCCGCACCCAGTAGCTCGCCCCGGTGGGCAGCACACGGTCGTTGAAGTCGTAACCGGGGTTGTGCACCATGCAGCCGCCTTCGTCGCCTTCGCCATTGCCGATGAAGACATAGCACCCCGGCACCTTCTCCAGGAAGAAGGCGAAGTCTTCGCTGCCGGTGACGGGCTCGGTGACGTCGAGCAGGCCGCCTTCGCCCAGCCAGTCGCTGATCACCTGCTGGCAGAACGCCGTCTGCGCCGGGTCGTTGTGCAGCACCGGGTAGCGGCGCTGGTAGTCGACTTCGGCGCAGGCGCCGTAGACGGCGGCCTGGGTCTGCGCGATCTCGGTGATGCGGCGTTCCAGCAGGTCGCGCACGTCGGGGCGGAAGGCGCGCACCGACAGCCGCAACTCGGCGCTGGCCGGGATCACGTTGGGCGCGTCGCCGGCCAAGAAAGCGCCGACGGTGACGATGCCCATCTGCAGCGGCGGCACGTTGCGCGAGACCACGGTCTGCAATGCCATCACGATGCTGGCCGCCGCCACCACCGGGTCGACCGCGAGCTGCGGCATCGCGCCATGGCCACCTTGGCCGCGCACGGTGATGATGGCGGTGTCCGAGCTGGCCATCGCAAAGCCGGGCAGGGCGACGAACTTGCCGGCCGGCTTGCCGGGCATGTTGTGCATGCCGAACATGGCGTCGCAGGGGAAGAGGTCGAGAAAGCCGTCTTCGAGCATCTTGCGCGCGCTAGCCTGGCCTTCTTCGGCGGGCTGGAACACCAGGTGCACGATGCCGTCGAAATCGCGCGTTGCCGCCAGGTGGCGCGCCGCGGCCAGCAGCATCGCGGTGTGGCCGTCGTGGCCGCAGGCGTGCATCTTGCCGAACACCTTGCTGGCCCAGGGCTTGCCGCTGGTCTCGGCAATCGGCAGCGCGTCCATGTCGGCGCGCAGGCCGACGCGGCGCGTCGAGCTGCCGGCCCGCAGCGTGCCGACGACGCCGGTGCCGCCCAGGCCGCGGTGCACCTCATAGCCCCAGCGCTGCAGGCGTTCGGCCACCAGGTCGGAGGTGGCGTGCTCCTGGTAGGCCAGCTCGGGATTGCCATGGATCTGGCGGCGGATCGCCACCATCTCTTCTTCGTGGGCACGGATGCCGTCGAGCGCGGGCAGGGGCAGCGGGGCGTTCATGGGGGCGGGAACGTAGGCTCAGCAGCCGGCCACGCACTTGCCGGCGGCGTCGAACGACATCGTCTTGCCGCTCAACGGCAGGTGCACCGGCACCTGGGTGGCTTTGATGAAGGTGTCGGTCTTGGTGCCGGGGATGACCTTGCCGTCCTTGGTGGCCACTTCGTTGGCATGCGAGGCGATCACCGACGCCGGCTTGACCAGGTCGTTGATGACGTAGGCCGCTTCGCGCGGGCCGGTGGTGAAGCCGTCGCCGATGTTGATGACCGCCAGTCGCGCCTTGTAATGGCCGCGCACCACTTTTTCCTGCTCGGCGGTGATGCCGGTGTCGCCCGACAGGTAGACCGCCAGCCCGTTGCTGAAGGTGAGCACGTAGCCGGTGGCCTGGCCCACGTAACCAGCGATGCCGGCTTCGCGCATGGCTTTGCCGAGCTCGCCGCCGAAGTAGGCCGGATCCAGCCCGTTGCTGTGCGAAGCCGGCACGGTGGCGATGGTGACGCCGCCGATCTTCACGCTGCCGCCGAAGCGCGCCAGGATCGAGTCGCGCGCCTCGCCGCCGGCGGCGGCGAGCTTGTTGGCGAAGAACGGCGGCATTTCGCTGCCGGTCACGATCTTGGCCTTCTTGGCCAGCGCGATGTTCACCGAATTGGAGTTGGGCATCGCCGACACCGAAGTGTCGGGCGCGGCACAGCTGCCCGAGTTGGGCGCGGCGTTGTGCGCGTTGCCCAGGTGGTCGCCGTGCATGTGGGTGACGAGCACGATGTCGATCTTGCCCAGGCGCGGGTCGTTGGCGCCGGCGACGGTGCGGCCGGCGTCATAGAGGATGCGGGTGCCGGTCGGGTCCTCGAAGATCAAGGCCCGGTCCTGCGGACAGAACTCGCCCTCCTGGCCACCGAGCGGGGTGACCTTCACGTCAGCGGCCAGTGCGGCGGGCGAGACGACAGCGATCAGGCAGCCGATGGCCGCTAGAGCGAATACCGATTTCGATTTCATGAGGATTCCCGGGTTGGTCTTGGAGGGGTCGGCGGCGAGTCTAAACCGCTCCCCGGCAGCGCGGGTACGGGAACAAGCCCTGACGCGGCCAGGTCAGCGCCAGCTGCCGGCGCCGCGCTCGGGCGAGGCCTCACGCGTCCGAGCGTGGATACCAGGCACAGGTCTCGTCTCCCAGCGAAAAGAGGCCCAGGCCAGGCGCTGCCTGCGGCAGCCTGAACAACAGTTTTCCGGTGGGCGAAACGACCGCGCTCTTGCCGGCGTTGGCGCTCTTTTCAGGGTAGTTCAGTGCATTGGGCCAGTTGGCCTGAACGACATAGGCGCTCAGGCGCAGCGCCAGCGCCTGAGCCTGATGCAGATGCGCCGGCG
>JAUYAJ010000392.1 GCA_030693565.1 Rubrivivax sp. | reverse complement strand
CGCCGGCGGCCAGGGCGCAGGCGCTGGAGCGGCTGGGCGCGGCGCCGGGCCGGGAGCGGCCAAACCGACGGCGCCGTCGCCGAACAGGTCGGCGAACGGATCGTCGCTGACCGCAACATGACTGCCTTGCGACGCCGCCAGCAGGTAGCCGCCGATCTGCACCTGGTCGCCCGGCGCCAATGGCGCCTCGCGGCCGCTGCCCAGTGCGGTGCCGTTCAGGCCGATCGGATTGCTGCCGTTGTCAACGATGGTGTAGCCCGGCGCGCGAAAGGTGATGCGGGCGTGAATGCGCGAGATCGTGCGTTCGGGGTCGGGCAGCACGAGCTGATTGTTGTCGCCGCGGCCGATGGTGCCGCCAAGCTCGTCAAAGCTGGCCGACAAGCCGTCGCTCGGGGCGCCGTTGTAGCTGAGCACGGTCAGCACGATCATGCGGGGATTTCCTTTGCTGTCCAGGCCACAGCATAGCGGCGCCGGTCAACCCGGCCCATTTCAACGCAGCACATAGAAGCGGCCATCGACGGCGGCCAGCCGGATCGGCCAGCTGATGCGGCCGCCGCCGGCGACCGGGCTTTGCAGCACTGGCTCGCCGGTCGGTGTCAGGCATTCGAGCAGCCGCCCGCCGGCCACTGGCCGCAGCAACAAGCTGGCCACCGACGGCAAGGCCGGCTTCAGCGGCATCGCTGCATGCAACTGCTGCACATGGACACGCCAGCGTCCGACCTCGTCGGCCAGGTTGCGCTGGTAAGCGGTGGCGAGCTCTTCGAAGCGCAGCTTTGCGGCCTGCACCAGCGCTTCGGGGTCACCGCGCGCCAGGCCGACGGCAATGTCGAGCAGGTAGGCCGCGACCTGGGTCTTGAGCGTCGGCGTATCGGCGATCGGCGGCGCGTCGCGCCAGCGCCAGTGGGGGAAGGCAATCGGCAGGTCGGCGGTTCGCCGCAGTCTCACCGGCGCTTCGTAGAGCTCGTCGGCCGCCGGCGCCCAGTCGATCTGCGCCAGCGTGCGCGCCACCGTCGGGTGGGCAACCTGGCCGACGCGCGGCAGCAGCAGGCGCAGGCTGGCCCAGGACTTGCCGTCCGCCAGATGCGGCTCGGGCGTGATCGCCGCAGCGCCGGCCGGCGCCGGCTGCACGATCAGCTCGACCTCGTTGGCGCCGGCCAGCGTGTATTCATGCACCGGCAGCGTGATCACCTGCTGGGTGCCACCGGCCCGCGCCAGGGGCACGCCATTGAGCACGGCCTCGGCGTGACAGCCATGGGCTTCCAGTCGCAACACCAGCAGGCGTTCCATCAGCGCACGCTCCAGTCGACCAAGGTCAGCGCCGGCAGCAGCGGTTGCACGAAGCGCGTCTGCCCCAGCAAGGGGTCGATGACGCGCAGCGGCACGCTCAGTGGCTCGATGCGCAGCCCGGCAAACCATTCCCAGCCGCTGCCGCCCGAGGTGCGCGGCCGCAGCCCCGCTTCACCCACCAGGCTGCCGAGCACGGCGCCGGCCACTTGCAGCAGGCTGCCGGTGTCGCTGGCCAGGGGTTCGATCTCGATCTCGAAGCGCAGCCGAAAACGCGCCAGCACCGGCAGCATGGCGTCGAACAGCGGCGGCAATGCCGCCTCGCGCTGCACACGCTGACGCAGCGGCGCCTTGCCGGCACAGCGCAGGCGCAGCTTGGTACGAGTGCCAGCGACTTCGAATTCGCCCGACAGCACCAGGTCGGCCAGGCAGGCGTCCATGTCGAGCAGGCCGAGCACGCGCATCAATGCCCGCGCGTCGAGCGCCCCGGTCCGCCAGCCCCAGCTGACAGCCGCCTTGCCAACCAGCAGGCCCAGCGTGGCGTCCAGGCCAGGACTGGCCAGCCCCGGCACTTGCTGCCAGGCCTGGGCGAGCTCGCGCAAACCGGCGGCCACAGCACTGTCCAGGCCTTCCTCGAACTGCTGACGCAGCGGCGCCGAGTCTTGCGGGGTGCCATCGCGCTCGACCCGGCAGCGGCTGGCGCCGCGCTGCCAGTCGCGCTGGCCGGGCAACAGGGTTTGAGCCTCAGCGGGCTTTCGCTGGACCTCGATCCACCACTGCGCCGCCGGCCAGGCCCAGACCGGCATCTGCAAGCTGCCCAGCGGTTCGCCTTCGTTGCGCAGGCCGCAGACCTCGAAGGACAGGCGGTGAATGTCGGGCGAGGTCTCTTCGCCGATGGCGGTGCCGGGGCCGGCAGCGGGCTCGGGCTGCTCCAGCGTGGCAACCGCCCAACTGATGGCGCGGGTTTCGTGCCCCGCCCACAGCCACAGGCCGTGGCTGCCGGCGAAGTCGACTGCCGGGTGCAGGTCGCCGCTGCAGACGGCGTGGGCGCGCAGCCGCGCTTGCAGTCGGGCTTGCGGACCCTGGCCTTGCTGGTGCGACAGCAAGCCGAGCAGCTTGGGCGCCGGGCGACTGGCATCGATGCGCACGGCCACCGGCAGCGGCACCGCCTGACGCTGCCACTCGTCGCCGGCGATGAGCCGGTACTCCTGGTGCCAGCCTTCGTCGAGCAAGCGCAGTTCTGCAGCCTCAAGGTCGCAGGCGGCGCGCGGCAGCGGGATCGGCACCGGCTCGAGCATCGCCCCTTGCCGCCCCAGCGGGCCGAAGGTGTCGAGCACGCGGGCGTCGGCCGCCGTCAGGGCCGCGGCATCGATGCGCGTGTCGGGCAGGCGTTGCAGTTCGACCAGCGAGCGCTGCACCAGTTGGTGCACCGTGAGCCACTCGCGCTCACGCGGCGCTGCCAGGATGCCTTGGGCCCACTCGAACCCGGGCTTGTCGTGGTAGGCCGGACCCCAGACGAACCACAGGTTGACGAAGCGCGCGACGCTGGCCGCATGGCCCAGGCCGCGCTTTTCGGCCTGCTGCACGGCGAGGTCGACGAAGGCGTCGTAGCGCTCGCCCAGGCGTTCGGGCATGGCCGGCCACTGCGCTGCCAGATGGGCGGCCAGCGTCTGGACAAAACCCCGCCACGCGGCGGCTTCCTGGGCTTGAAGGTCTTTCGGATCGGCTGGACGCATGGGCGGGTCAGCGATGCGTCAGCGGATCTTCGGGCAGTTCGGGAGCCTCGGGCGCATCGGGGTCGGTCGGCGCCACCGGGCTGGCTCCGCTGCCCGATCCCGGTGAGCCGCCAGAGTTGATCTTGACCATCGCGCCAGTGATCGACACGCCATCCGGCCCCAGCACCACCGACGAACCGCCAGCCTTGATGCTGATCTGCATCCCGCCTTCGATGACGATGTTCATGCCGCCCTTGATGTGCACGTTCTGCGCCGCGTCAGCGCCCAGGTTGCTGCCGATCTTCAGGTGGATTTCCTTGGCCGATTTGAGGGAAATGGCAGCGCCGGCCTCGGCCGTGATGTCCTTGGCGGTCTTCAGGCTGTAGATGTCGTCGCCCTTGATCAGGAATTGTTTGGCGACATGGATGTTGAGCTTGCCGTCGATCTTGTGCTTGACGTCCTTGGCCACTGTCAGGTGGTGCTCGCCGTCGATCTTTTCCTTGCGATGCTGCTTGACGGTGCGGTGCTCGTCGCCAACGCCATCGCCAATGCCGATGTGCGACTTCAGCGTGCCCTCGACGAACTCGAAGCGGTCTTTCTGCGCATGCAGCAGCATGTATTCATCGCCCGCCTTGTCCTCGAAGCGCAACTCGTTGAAGTCGGCCGCGGCGCCGTTCTTGCTGCGGCTCTTGAAGGTGCTGACGGTGGCATTGGCCGGCAATTCATAAGGCGGCTTTTGCACCGCGTTGAAGACACGACCGGTGATCAAAGGCTGGTCGGGATCGCCTTCCAGAAAGTCAACCACCACCTCCTGGCCTTGGCGCGGCAGCGAGAGCATGCCCCAGCCATTGCCGGCCGACGGTGTGGACACGCGCACCCAGCAGGAGCTGCTGGCGTTCTTCTCGCCGTCCCGGTCCCAGTGGAACTGGATCTTGACGCGCGCATGCTCGTCGACGGTGATGTCGCCGTCGTCGCCGTCGCCCACCACCACCGCGGTCTGCGGCCCGGCGACTGTGGGCTTGCGGGTGATGCGCACCGGCCTGAACGGCTCGGTGGCGTCGAGCGCGGTGAAGCGGCAGACGAACTTCGTGTCCTCGCCAACGCCCGACTCGTAGCCGGCCTGGGTCATCTCGATCTGCGTCGACAGCACGATGTGCTCGATGTTCTGGTCCTCGCGCGGATGGCCTTCGAGCGTGAAGCGCGCGCCAGTCACCAGCCCGGGTGTGTTGCCATGGCCGTTGACGCGCGCATGGCGCGTTTCATGTTCGGCCAGCCTCACCTTGGCCAGTGCCGTGCCAGCGCTGGCTTCGAGGTAGCCGCCCGGATAGTCGTAGGCCTCGTGCGCGGCTTCGGCGTGCTGGCGACTGGAGGCCGCCTCACCTTCGAGCAGCGTGGCCGGCTTGAGGTAGTCGTAGTCGCGCGACGTGATTTTTCCGGTCTGGATCTCGTGGCGAAAGCGCCAGGCGGTGATCGCCTGCTCTTCGAGCCGGTCGCCTTCGTCTTCGAGGTACTTGACGGTCTCGAAGCCGGGCGTGGCCACATGGACGCTGCCGGCATCGGCGAGCACCAGTTCGTGACTGCCCTCACTGTGGCGGAAGAAGTAGAAGATGCCTTCCTGCTCCATCAGCCGGCTGACGAAGTTGAAGTCGGTCTCGCGGTACTGGACGCAATAGGTGCGCGGCGAATAGCTGCCCGAGGTTTCATCGACGACCTTGCCAGTGTAGGCACCCAAGACCTCTTGCAAGATGTCGGGCACCGACAGCTCCTGGAAGATGCGCACATTCGCAGCCCGCGTCAGCAGCCACAGCCAGGGCCGCACCGTCAGGCGGTAGGAGAAATGGCGACCGACCACGCCTTCCAGCCCGACCGATGTGACGATGCCCTGGAACCAGCGCTTGCTGTCGTCGGCCACCTCCAGCGACACGCCAACTTCCAGGCCGAGCAAGTCATCGTGGGCGATGCCCTGGTCCTCGGCCAGCGCGATCACCTGGTACTCGTACAGGCGCGACAACTCTTCGGACGCCGACATCGACCTGAACTTCAGCACGCCCTCGCCCAGCGGCGTGGTCAGCGTCATCAGCATCGCCTGCGGCGCGTCAGTGGGCATGGGTGCTCCGGCGCGAGCCGGCGTCGACGGTCAGGGGTGCGTGGTGGCGGCACATCGTCATCGGGGCTCCACAAGCATTGGCGCGCGAGCGCTGATCAGCCAGCCCTGCACCGGTTCTCCGCCTTCCATGCGCAGCACTTCGGGCACAGTCTCCGCCGGCACCAGACCGGCGGCAATCAGCACGGCTTGGACATAGCTGCGCCGATGACTATAGCGGCCATTGGCCTGCAAGCAGAATCCCGCCGCCACGCCGCCTTCATCGCTCGCTTCAACGGTGAAACACAGCAGTCCGCCGGGCCGCAGCGCAACCTGTGCCGCGGCCGCAAAGGCCTCCAGCGCGCCGAAATAGCACAGCGTGTCGGCCGACACGATGACATCGAAATCGGCCACGCGGGTGGCCAGGCAGGCCACCAGATCGGCCTGGATCAGTTCGTCATAGGCTTGACGCTGCTGGGCCTTCTTCAACATGCCTGACGACAGGTCGACCCCCGCCAGCCAGGCCGCATAAGGCGCCAGCAGCGGCGCGCACAAGCCGGTGCCGCAGCCGGCGTCGAGCACACGCCATTGTTTGGCAGGTGCATCGCTCTGGCGCGCCAGCGCTTGCAGCATCAGCTCGGGCGCACGGTAGGACAGTGATGCCAGCTTGGCGTCGAAGCTCTGCGCAAAGCTGTCGAACACGCCTTGCACATAGGCATCCGGTGCCCGCTCGGGAACGTCCTGGCCGGTGCAGGCGGCCAGGTGGAAGAGCGCCTGCGGGTGGCCGGGCTCGGCGGCCAGCCAGCTGCGGTAGACCTCGGCGGCCTGGTCGTTGCGGCCCTGCAAGGTGTAACCCGTGCCCAGCAGGCGACGCAGCGCGGCATTGCGCGGGGCGACGATCAAGCCATCGCAGCATTGCTGCACGGCCTCGCCGACCCGGCCCGCGCGCAGGTAGAGGTTGGCCAGGTTCTGGCGCGCGTCCTGGAAGTCCGGCGCCAGTTCGACGACGCGCAGCAAGGCTTGTTCGGCCTCGTCGGGCCGGCCGCTGCGCGACCACAGCACGCCCAGGTTGTTGAGCGCGTCCAGGCGCGCACCGTCCAGTTCGAGGGCCCGCAGGTAGCTGGCCTGGGCCTCATCGAAGCGGCCAGTCTCGACACAGACGTTGCCCAGGTTGTTGTGAAACATCGCCTCGCCCGGATTGGCGGCGATGGCTTGATGGATCAGTTCAGCGGCGCGCGCGTGGTCGCCGCGCTGGGCTTGCAGCACACCCAGCAGGTGTAGCGCATCGGCCTGGGCTGGCTGCAGCTGCAACACCTGCTGGTAGAGCGCCTGGGCGGCGTCGAGCTGGCCCTGGCCGTGCGCCTGCATGGCGGCTTTGAGCGCGTCGCCCAGGTCCACTGCAGACGCTGCGGGCGAGAGGCTGGAGACAGTGGTCATCTTCTTTTTTTCTGGGTTCAGGGCGCACGCAACTGCCGGGCCGGCGCAGATCGACCTTGCCGAGACCCCGACTCTGAAGCAAAGTAGCGGGAGCGGCAAGCTGCGGCGCTCCCTATACCGGGGGGTCGATCCGTTCGGCGCGATGCCCACAGGAGCCGCCACCATGCCTTCACGCATGCAGTTCGAAGCCCAGTTCAGCCGTTCAGGCAGCGGCGGCGCGCCGCGCCGGCGTGACGACGCGCCCCTGCGCATCCTGTTGCTGGGCGACTTCAGCGCCAGCGCGGCGGCCGAGCGCGCCCCGCTGGCGCAGCGGCCGACACTGCGCGTCGATCTGGACAACCTGGACGGCGTCATGCGCAAGCTGGCGCCGCGGGCTCAGATCGCCATCGGTGGCGCCGGCGCCGCGACGGTCACGGCCGAGGTGCTCGCGCTCGACCACTTCCACCCCGACCACTTGTTCGAAGCCATGCCGCTGTGTCGCGCGCTGCGCGAGACGCGCCAGCGCTTGCTCGATCCGGCGCAGTTCGAGCAGGCTGCGGCTGAGCTGCGGCTGGCACCTGCACCAGGCCCGGCGCCGGCAGCGCCCTCGCCTGCCGCGCCAGCGGCCACTGCGGGTGGCGATCTGCTCGGCCAGCTGCTCGGCAGCGCATCACCAGCGCGACCGGCGGCGCCCGCACCGCAGCAAGCCGCCAGCGCCATCGACGCCTTGATCCGCGGCATCGTCGCGCCGCACATCGTGGCCGACAGCGCGCCCTTCCAGGCCCAGTACCTGGCGTCGGTCGACAGTGCGATCGGCGAGCAGATGCGCGCCTGCCTGCATGCACCGGCCTTCCAGTCGCTCGAATCGGCCTGGCGCGGCGTGCAATGGCTGATCGCCAGCCTGGAACTGGACGACAAGCTGCAACTGCATCTGTTCGACGTCACGCGCGACGAGATCCAGGCTGACCTGGTGGCCGCCAAGGGCCAGGTCGGGCAGACCGCCTTGCATCAAGCGCTGGTCGACCGCTGGCGCCAGCAGCCGGGCGCCGACGGCTGGTCGGTACTGGCGGGGCTGTACAGCTTTGGCCCGGGTGACGCCGACATCGCGGTGCTGGCCGCCTTGGGTCAATTGGCATCGCAGGTCGGTGCGCCGCTGCTGGCCGCGGCCACGCCGGCGATGGTCGGTGCCGCCTCGTTCGAGACCCCGGTCCGGGAATGGAGCGCTCCGGCCAGTTGGCAGGCGCTGCGGCGCAGCGAGGTCGCGCCCTGGCTTGGCCTGACGGCGCCACGCGTGCTGCTGCGCCTGCCCTATGGCAAGAAGCAGGATCCCACCGAGCGCTTTGCGTTCGAGGAGTTCGGCAACGCGCCCGAGCATGAGGGCTTGCTGTGGGGCAACGGCGCGCTGGCAGCGGCCTTGTTGATCGGCCGCGCGTTCACGGCGCGCGGCTGGGACTTTGAGCCCGGCGACGAGCGCGAAATCGGTGACCTGCCAGCACTGACCTGTCTGCGCGATGGCGAGAAGGAATTGCAAGCCTGCGCCGAGTGGTATCTGGGCGAGCTCGGCGGACAAGCGATGCTGGAGGCCGGCCTGATCCCGGTGCTGAGCCACCGGCATGCCAACGCGGTGACCTTGATGCGATTCCAGTCGGTGGCGGATCCAGCCACCGCGCTGGTTTTGGGCGCCACGGCCGGCTGAGCGAGGCGTGGGGACAACCCGCAGCTAGGAGCGTGGGCGGCAGAAGGCGATGCCCGCGTTGGGCCTGCCAGGGGGCGGGTGCAAGGCGCGCCGCGCAGCCCGGGCTGGCCG
>JAUYAJ010000390.1 GCA_030693565.1 Rubrivivax sp. | reverse complement strand
ACCGCCTCGTCGACCAGGCCGCGCCGCTGCTGGACCGGGCCGGCGATCAGGCCAGTGCCCTGACACAGCGCGGTGTCGACGCCTTGCGTGACGGCTCGCATCAGCTGCGCGAAGCAGGCTTGCGCGCCCGCGACGGCACGCTGGACTTCATCAAGGACGAACCCGTGAAATCGGTGCTGATTGCCGCGGTGGCCGGGGCTGCACTGATGGCCGCCATCGGCCTGCTCGGCCGCCGGCCGGGCCGCGGCTGATCGCAGGCAAGGCCTGCCATGGCTGCAGGCCCCAGCCCCGCGGGTGGTGGGCTGAACGACCACCCGATGTCCAACAACCTTTTGCTTTTCAACCTGACTGGAGTTTCCTCATGATCACTCGCAACACATTGGCCGCCATCGTCGCCGCCGTCGCCCTGCTGTCGGCCACCGGCTGCGCCGTCACCCGCGGCCAGGAGTCCGTCGGTGCCTACCTCGACGACACGGCGATCACCACCGCGGTCAAAGGCCGCATGATCGACAACAAGTCGGTCGACGGCACCTCGATCAAGGTCGAGACGCTCAACGGCACCGTGATGCTGTCGGGCTTCGCCAAGAACATGGACGAGCGCACCGTGGCCGAGTCGCTGGCGTGGAAGACGGACGGCGTGAAGTCGGTGAAGAACGCCATTGCAGTCCGCCCCTGATTTTCTGACAACCCGGGGGCCTTGAACCGGGACCCGCCGGAAGTCACTGAAACAAGTGACGTTCCGGATCCATGCGCCTTCGCGTCAGTCACTCGCGGGCCAGCAATATGCTGGCCCGTCGCGGCGTGGCGGCGTCCTTCGGCGGCGAGCCTTGGCGTCCCACACCGACCCCTCAACCTGGGGGGGGCGCTCGCGTGAATCGTTGACAGCCCAGCTCCACACCCGTAAAAGTAGGCGGATACTATCGACGCGCCGCGTCGATGCACATGCGTTTGATCGCGCGAGCCGCACGGCGGCGCCGCGCTGAAAGTGGTCATGAGTCCTTTGAAATCCGTTGCATCCCTCGTCGTCTGTGCCGCCTTGATGACCGGCGCCGCCAGCGCCAGCGCCGCCCAGGTGGGCACCAGCTTCAGCGCGCTGGGCGGTTCCGACTGGCAGCTCACGCTGAGCGTCGGCAACGACGGCAGCCTGGCCGAAGTCACCGGGTTCACCGTCTATTTCTCCGAAACCCTCTATACCAACCTGGCACTGGTGAGTACGCCGTCAACCTGGAACAGCCTCATCATCCAGCCCGATCGAGCCCTGGCCGCGCCCGGTTTTCTGGATGCCTACGCCAGGACACCTCAAGCCGGGCTGCGCGCCGGCCAAGTCCAGTCGGGCTTCGCGGTCCGCTTCACCTACCTCGGCACGGGCCTGCCACCCGGCCTGCCGTTCGAGGTTGTCAATCCAAGCTTCCAGCCGCTGTCGGCAGGGCAATCGGTGGCGGCGACATCGCTCATTCCCGAAACCAGCACGACCGTGTTGATGTCGCTGGGATTGGCCGCGTTGGCCGGCCTGGGCCGCCGCCGACTCACAGCGAACGACCAGCGCAGCACCGCCAGCGCCGCTGCAACGGCCGGCGCAGTCCATGCTTGAGCGGCGCCGCGTTGCCGCGGGGTGGCTCGTCGCGTCGGCGGTGTTCGCCGTCACCGGCTGCGGCGGTGGTGGCACGGCCCCGGAGTCGGCATCGGCTCTCGACCAGCCAGTGACGCCACTGGCACCAGCGCCGGCAGCGGCGCTGTCGGTGCAGTCCATCACCAAACTGGCCGAGCGCCGCATCGAGCGCGCGGTTTACGAATACGACTACTCGGTCACCGTGCTCAGCACGACGGCGGTGTCCGGGGTCACCGTGACCCTGAGCCAGGTCGGGGCCGGCACCACCATCATCCGGCCAACGACGACGCTCGGGCCGCTGGCAGCTGGCGTCGCCGGGACGTCGACCGGTTTCGTCAGTTTTCGCCACGACCGCGAACTGCCGTTCCTGGAGGGCGCGCTGCGCTGGGACTTGCGCTCGCCCTAATCAGCTGCTGGTTCGGGCGGCGGACCTGCGCCGCCCAGTCGAACGGTGGCACGCGCCGCAGCGGCGCGCACTGCGGCCTCGAAGTGCGGCTGCATGCGCTGATCGGGCAAGGTCAAGGTGATCGCACCGGCCAGCGCGGCGCCCGGCCCCCAGACGGGCGCCGCTATGCCGGTCAGCCCGGCGACCCGGTCACCATGGAGGACGGCAACGGCGTCGCGGCGGATCTGCACATACGGCAGGCCCTTTGCGCCGCCGAACGCCAGCAGCACGCGGCCCCCCGCACCACGCGCCAGCGGCAGGATGTCGCCAGCGCGCACATGGTCGCGCAGCGGCTGCTCGGAGTCGACGCGCAGCAGACACAGCCGCTGTTCACCCCGGCCCACATGGAAGGCCGCACTCTCCTGGGTCGCCGCCACCAGATCGCGCAGCACCGGCAGCAAGGCCGCATCGACCGAGAAAGACGCACTGTAGATCGCGTTCAACCGCGCCACCTCGGGGCCGATGGTGTAGCCGCCGGATTCCGTGCGCTGGACCAAGCCAGCGTGCTCCAGCGACGCCAGCAGGCGCAGCACCGTGCTTTTGTAGAGCCGGCTGCGCTGGGCCAGCGTGGCCAGTGACAAGGCAGTGTCACCCGGCCTGAAGGCTGCCAGCAGACTGAGCGCGCGGTCGACGGCAGCGGCGCCACCGGGCGCGGCATCAGCGTCGGCCGCCGAAGGGCGGAGCGATTTCTTGGGCATCTGGACTTTCCGCGCCACAGCGTGGACGTGAATTGACAGCCGAGCGTGTGCGTCCTAGCATCTTGTTTGATAGAACGTCATTCTATCTTACAGAATTGCAATCAACGAAACAATGCCAGCAACCCATCACACGGCGTCAACACCTGCGGCCGACGTGCTGATCTGCGAAGTCGGGCCGCGCGACGGCTTGCAGAACATCGCCCGCTGCATGCCGACAGCCGCCAAGCAGGCCTGGATCGACGCCTTGCACGGCGCGGGGCTGCGCGAGATCGAGGTCGGCTCCTTCGTCCCGCCGGCCTTGCTGCCGCAGATGGCCGACTGCGCCGAGATCGTGCGCCATGCCCGAAGCCGGCCTGGCCTGACGGTGGTGGCGCTGGTGCCCAACCTTCGCGGCGCCGAAGCGGCGCTGGCCGCCGGCGTGCACAAGCTGACGCTGCCTGTGTCGGCCAGCACCGCGCATTCGCTGGCCAATGTGCGCAAGACGCCGGCGCAGATGCTGGCCGAACTGCGCAGCATCGCCGCGCTGCGCGCCGAGCGTGCGCCGCAGGTGGGCATCGAAGTCGGCCTGTCGACGGCCTTCGGCTGCACGCTCCAGGGCGCGGTCGACGAAGACGAGGTCGTGCGCCTGGCTGAACTGGCAGTGCAGGCCGGTGCCGACGAAGTCGGCTTGTCCGACACCACCGGCATGGCCGACCCGGAGCGTGTGCGCCGCTTGTTCCTGCGCCTGCGCGCCGCCATCGGCAAGCACGCTGGCGCGGCCCACCTGCACAACACCCGCGGCCTGGGCCTGGCCAACTGCCTGGCCGCCTGGGACGCCGGCGTGCGCACCTTCGACTCATCGCAGGGCGGCCTCGGCGGTTGCCCCTTCGCGCCCGGCGCCTCAGGCAACGTGGTCACTGAAGACCTGGTGTTCATGTTCGAGTCCATGGGCGTCGCCACCGGGGTCGACCTGCACGGCCTGGCGGCAGCACGCAGCGCCTTGCTGGCAGGCCTGCCTGGCGAAGCGGTCTACGGCATGACGGTCGATGCCGGCCTGCCACCGCACTTCGTCTACGCCGACGGCCGCAGGCCGCCGGCTCACACGCTGGCCGGAGCCGGCCGATGACTGCGATGAACACCGAGCCGCTGCCGCTGGCCGGCATCCGCGTCGTCGAGTTCACCCACATGGTGATGGGGCCGACCTGCGGCATGATCCTGGCCGACCTCGGCGCCGAGGTCATCAAGGTCGAGCCGCTGGCCGGCGACAACACGCGGCGCCTGCTGGGTTCGGGCGCCGGCTTCTTTCCGCTGTTCAACCGCAACAAGCTCAGCCTGGCGGTCGATGTCGCCGACCCCCGCGGGATGGCCATCGTGCACCAGCTGATCGCCGGCGCCGACGTCTTCAGCGAGAACTTCAAGAGCGGCACGATGGCGCGGCTGGGCCTGGGCGCCGACGCCTTGATGGCACTCAACCCGCAGCTGGTGATCGTCTCGCACAAAGGCTTTCTGCCCGGCCCTTACGAAGAGCGCACGGCGCTCGACGAAGTGGTGCAGATGATGGGCGGCCTGGCCTACATGACCGGCCCGCCAGGCCAGCCACTGCGCGCCGGCGCCAGCGTCAACGACATCATGGGCGGCATGTTCGGCGCCATCGGTGCGCTGGCGGCGCTGCAGCAGC
>JAUYAJ010000372.1 GCA_030693565.1 Rubrivivax sp. | reverse complement strand
GTCGCCGAACTCGTGCGGCCACCGGCGCCGGTGGCGGTGCAGCGGCACACCGCCTGGACATTTGGTTAACTGCCCGAACTGCTGGAGATCCGCCGCGGCGCGCAGACGCTGATCGGCTTTCCGGCGTTGATCGACAAAGGCGACGCCGTCGAAGTCGAAGTCTTCGACGAGCCCGCGCTGGCCGCAAGCCGCCACCGCGCCGGGCTGCGCCGGCTGGTGGCGCTGCAGATCAAGGAGCCGCTGAAGTACCTGGAGAAAAACCTGCCCGAACTGCAGCGCATGGCAGCGATCTACATGGTGCTGGGCGGCAGCCTCGAGGAATTGCGCGACCAGATCATCGCCACCGCGCTCGACCGCGCCTTCCTGGTCGACCCCTTGCCGACCGACGAGCGTGCCTTCAAGACGCGGCTCGACGAAGGCCGCCCGCGGCTGAACCTGATCGCCCAGGAAGTGGCGCGGCTGGCCCACACGCTGCTGACCGAGCAGGCGGCTGCGCAGCGCAAGCTCAAGGACAGCCGGCCGCCCAAGGACGTGGCCGACGACATCAGCGCGCAATTGCAGCGGCTGATGCCGCGGCGTTTTCTGGACAGTGCCGACCATGCGCGCTTGCAGCAGTTGCCGCGCTACTTGAAGGGTGTGGTGCTGCGCCTGGACAAGCTGCGCGCCGACCCCGCCCGCGACGCCGCCCGGCTGGCCGAGTTGCGGCCGCTCGAACAGCGCTACCTGCGCCGGCTGGCCGAACTCAAAGGCACGGTGGATGCCCGACTGGACGAATACCGCTGGCTGCTGGAAGAATTGCGCATCAGCTTGTTCGCCCAGGAGTTGCGCACACCGCAACCCGTCAGCGTGAAGCGGCTGGACAAAGCCTGGGCACAGTTCACGTCATGATGGAGCTGGCCCGGTCGGTGCAGGAATCACCGGTTCCGGGAGTGTGAAGATGCTTGGGATTCGAGGCACCTGGTGCCTGGCGTGGGCATTGGGCGTCCAGATTCTGGTCGCCGCGACCGGCGCCAGCACCGTCCAGGCGCAGACGGCTGCGGCGGAAAAACTGCCGGCCGAGGCTTTCTACCGCGACGACGACGTCCAGCTGGCGGTGTTGTCGCCTTCGGGCCAGCGCGTGGCCCTCATCATGGGGCAGCGCGGGGTTCGCAACCGTTTGCTGGTGGCCGACCCGCGCACGCCGGGCGCCATCACGCAAGCGGCTTTCTTCACCGACCTGGATGTCGAGGATGTCCACTGGGTCAACGAAGAGCGGCTGGTGTTCACCGTGCGTGACCGGGAGCGCCGCGGAGTCGACGGCGCCGAGGGCTTGGCGTCTGTGCCGCCGGGATTGTTCAGCGTGCGCCCCGATGGCAGCCAACTGCGCACGCTGATCCGCCTGCATGGCGGCGCCGGCTCCGCGACCGGTTCGCGACTGGCGCGCGAACAGGGACTGCACTGGAATCACCTGCTCTTGCACACCGGCAGTGGCGAGGGCGACGAAGTCGTCGTTGGCGAGTTGGTGGGCGAAAGCGGCGGTGAATTACGTGCCGTCGTGCCCAAGCGGCTGGACGTTGTCAATGGGCGCGAAACGCCAGTGCCATTCGGTCCGCGCGGCATGACACGAAGCTGGCTCTTCGATCAGCGCGGCGAACCCCGGCTGGCGCAGTCCTTTGCCGAAGGCCGCAGCCGGTTGCACTGGCGCGCGCCGGGCAAGGACGACTGGGAAGAGATCGCCGAGTTCGATTACCTGCACGCGCCCTTCATCCCGCATTCGATCGACAGCCAGGGTCAGCTCTACGTGACCGCCCCAGAGGGCGCCGTCGGCATCCAGGTGCTGACCCAATTCGATTTCAAGTCGCGCGGCCCTCAAGCCAAACCCTTGGTACGCGCCGACGGATTCGACTTCCAAGGCCGCCTGATCAGCGAAGTCCAGGGCGGCAGGGCGCTGGGTGTGCGCGTCGTCACCGATGCCGAGTCCACGGTCTGGTTCGACGAACGCTTGCAGGCTTTGCAGGCCGAAGTGGACAAGCGCTTTCCGGGCCGCGTCAATCGGTTGAGTTGCCAGCGCTGCGACGGTGATGCCATGGTGCTGCTGATCTACTCCTATGCCGACCGCGACCCGGGGCGCTACTTCATGGTCGATGTGGCCGCCAAACGCTGGATTGCGCTTGGCGCGGTGCGCCGCGACATCGACCCGCAGCGCATGGCGCTGATGAACTTCGATCGCATCAAGGCGCGCGATGGCCGCGATCTGCCGGTCTGGACCACGCTGCCTGCTGGCAGCGCTGCGGCGCCGCGGCCGGCGGTGCTGCTTGTGCATGGTGGCCCATGGGTACGCGGCGCGACCTGGAGCTGGCGCCCCACCGCGCAGTTTCTCGCCTCGCGCGGCTACGTCGTCATCGAGCCCGAGTTTCGTGGCAGCAACGGCTACGGCGCGGCGCACCATCGCGCAGGCTGGCGTGAATGGGGGCGGGCGATGCAGGACGACCTGGCCGACGCCGTCGACTGGGCGGTGAAGAAAGGGCTGGTCGACGGCAAGCGCGTCTGCATCGCAGGTGCCAGTTATGGCGGCTACGCCACGCTGATGGGCCTGGCGCGCCACCCCGAGCTGTACCGCTGCGGTGCGGCCTGGGTGGCCGTGACCGAGCCGCGCCTGATGTTCGAGTCGAGCTGGCGCAACGACCTCACGGCCGAAGCGCGCCGCTTCAGCCTGCCGGAGATGGTGGGTGACCTGGAACGCGACCCGCCGGCCTGGTGGGCGGTGATTTCACCGCTGGCGCAGGCGGCGCGCATCAAGGCGCCGGTGTTGCTGGCCTTTGGCGACCAGGACCGCCGGGTGCCGCTGGTTCACGGCACCAAGATGCGCGATGCCTTGCGCGCAGCGGGCAATGTGCCCGAGTTCGTCATCTATGAAGACGAAGGCCATGGTTGGGACAAACTGAAGACAAAGGTCGACTTCGCCAACCGCCTTGAGCACTTCCTGGCCAAGCACTTGAAGTGACCAGCCCGGACCTCAGTCGCCCGCCGCCAGCACGGCGCTCTGTTTGCGGGCGCGGCCACCGCGCCAGACGCTCAGCGTGACGGCGTCGCCGGGCTGGCGGCGCTCGAGCAAGGTCAGCATGTCGTCGAGGTCGTTGACGGCTTCGCCGTCGACTTCGGTGATGACGTCGCCGGC
>JAUYAJ010000368.1 GCA_030693565.1 Rubrivivax sp. | reverse complement strand
CCGAACATCTGCGGCGCATCCGTTTCAGGGATCCCGAGTCGGGCAAGACGCTGGTGTTCTTGACCAACAACACCAGCTTGCCCGCCCTGACGATCGCCGCGCTGTACAAGAGCCGCTGGCAGGTCGAACTGTTTTTCAAATGGATCAAGCAGCACCTGCGCATCAAGCGCTTCCTGGGCACCAGCGAGAACGCGGTGAAGACGCAAGTCTGGTGCGCCATCGCCACCTACGTGCTCATCGCCATCGTCAAGAAGGAGCTTCACCTCAATGCCTCGCTCTACACATGTCTACAGATTCTGTCAGTCTCGGTCTTCGAGAAAACCGAGGTTTCATGCGCCTTGCAGCCCGATCGATCCCAATCCGAACTGCCGCCCACCGCTAACCAATTGAATTTGTTCGACTTTTAACCGGACACTACTGCTTTTACATGGGTTACATCGCTGCCCGCCATCCCGACGCACGATTCGTCGTCGTGTCCAACGACAAGGGCTATGCGCCAATGCTGGAGCACGCGGCAGAGTTGGGGTTCTCGGCGCGTCAGGTTGGCTTCGGCAAGTCCGGTGCCGCTGTCGAAGCGGCATCGGCGAGCAGTGCAGCCAAGAAGGCCGCTCCGGCCAAGAAGGTGGCCGCGAAGAAGGTGCCCACCAAATCAGCGGCGAAGAAGTTAGTCACGAGACTGCCGTCGTCCCCAGTGGCGAAGGCCCCGGCAAAGCAGGTGCCTGCTGCAAAGAAGGCCGCTGCGACGAAGTCCGCGTCACCCGCGGCGGCACCGACTACCGTCTCTGTTGCTTCGAAGGCCGGTGCGGCCACTGCCGTAAGTGAAAGTTCAGTGATCGATCTGAAGAAGGCAGTGAGCCACGTTGTCGCCAGCCTCAGCAAGACCACCAGCAAGCCAACCAAGCATGCGAAGTTGGTGGCTGCCATCAAGTCGCTGCTGGGTCAGTCTGCCGACGAGCAATCTGTGCATTCTGTGCTGTCGCAGTTGCTCGCCAGCGGCAAGGTGGTGATCGACTCGAAGGGCGGTGTTCGGTATGCGTTGCAATCGGCATAGCCTGGCGTTTGGCCTGCCACTGTTCGGCTCGCCTTCTCGCTCAGCGGCCGAACCGGTCTGAACTGCCCGATTCCGGATGCGACTGCCAAAATGCCATCACGATGCAGCACCTCATCCTGCGCCCCGGCCCCCAACTGGTCATGCGAGCCTTTCGACCGGAGCCCGACGACACGGGCAGTCGACTACAGGAGGTCGACGTCACCGGCCGCGCCCACGAGCATCTGTTCGAGATCGTCACCGTCCACGCCGGGACCACGTTGGCCGACATCTTCCGGCTGATGGAGGCCAGCCCGCTGCTGCAGAAGTTCTACCGCCGGGACTTCGCCGAAGAACTCTGTGCGGAGGCGCGCAAGGGGTCCACCGAGCCGTCTGCCAGTGAGCAGGCTGCGCTTGAAGGCATCGAGTTCCTCGAGCTGTATCAGGAATGGGGGCTGGACACGAGCACGAACGATTACTCCGGCATGCAACGCCTGCACTTGCACGGCATCGGCCACGAACTGGCGGAAGACCTGCCGGAAGAGCGAAGGAAGAAGGGCGAACGCATCGAATGGTCGGTCTCGCTGACGCCACTGCGCGAACTGCTTTCGTTGCCGGTCAGGGTAAAGGACGAGGTTCGGATCACCGAGGAAGACGCCACGGCCAAGGCCTACATGAGCGAGATCCGGCGCGCCAGATGCGCCGACGTGACGCTGGGCCAGGTCATCCACGGCCTGGTGTGGGAACTGTCTTTTCATGGTGGGCCGCAAGAGCAGTTGGAGGTGTCGGACGACCTCAAGCGCCAGGTTGCCGAGGTCGATGCCGGGACGGTCGAATTCGTGTCCGCTGAGGACGTTTTCGAGCCTCTGTACAAGCCCGGATGCGACGCGCTCTTCGAAGAGCTCGGCGGTCGTTCGACTCGTGAGATCGCGGCAGCGATCCGCGACATCGACGACGACCAGAACGCGGCCGCGTGGTTGGAGCGGGTCTTCGACGGCGCCGTCGTGGTCAAGCCGCAGTTTCGCAATCGTTCCGGTCGCGAGTTCCGCAAGGCCTTCCGGGCGGCTGGGCGCTGAAATCGTCGCTATGAAGAAGGTGGTGATCGCCGCGCAGGAGCGCATCGAAGATTTCGAGCACACGGCGATTGAGTTCTTTCGCGCTGTCCTGGGCATGGACTACGGCGAGTGCATCGTCACCGACGAAAGCCGTCTCAGCGACTTCGCCAGCTGCGGCCTGCCAGGGGACATCGCTGACACAACCCAGAGCTTGCAAGCACTTCACTCGGCGTGGGACGCGTGGGTCGTGCCGGCCATCTGCAGCCGGTATGGCCTCGCGGACCTCTCGACGACGATGCTGCTTGTCGATCTCTTCGATGCGATCGAGCGCCAGGGACCGAAACAAGTTCATTGACGCCGCGTGAACGTCGTCGTGCGCACAGGCCTGTCCGTGCGAGGTCAACTCAGAATGGCTGGTACAAGCTCCCCTGAGCAAGGGAGAGAACAAGACATGGCAAGACGCGGAAAGACCAGTCCCGCCGAGGACATCATGGACCTTGTGGCGATGCTGCCGTGGTGGGTCGGTGTCATGCTGGCGCTGTTGAGCTACCTGCTGCTCCACAGCGTTGCATCTCAGCAGGTGGTCGCCACCGCCCAGCCGGGCCAAGTGGGTGCGATGGTCACGCAGACGCTTTGGAAGACGCTGGCCAGCGTCGGTCAGTACATCCTGCCCATCCTGTGCCTCGGCGGCGCCGGGATGTCGGCCTGGCGACGCAGGGCCAGGCAGAACCTCGTCACCGACGTGGCGCAGAGCAAGGCAACCGACGCACTCGATGGCATGAGCTGGCGCGAGTTCGAGATGCTCGTGGACAAGGGCTTCCGGTTGCAGGGCTACCAGGTTGTCGAAACCGGCGGCGGTGGCGCCGATGGCGGCGTCGATCTCGTGCTCACGAAACCCGGCAGGAGCGGCGGCGAGAAGTTTCTCGTGCAGTGCAAGCAGTGCGCGCCTTCAAGGTCGGCGTGGACGTGGTGCGGGAGCTCTACGGTGTGATGGCCGCCAGGGGCGCCACAGGCGGCTTCAT
Organism: Rubrivivax sp.; assembly: GCA_030693565.1. Lineage (GTDB taxonomy): Bacteria > Pseudomonadota > Gammaproteobacteria > Burkholderiales > Burkholderiaceae_C > Rubrivivax. The sequence continues at coordinate 8,494 of JAUYAJ010000368.1, read as the reverse complement.
GGTGACCTCGGGCCGGTTCACCGACGAGGCCGTCAGCTTTGCGAGCGGCCGCAATGTGAACCTGGTCGATGGGCCGAAGCTCCACGGACTCATACGCCAGGCCAAGGCCGGGATTGACTGTTCGCCGGCCCGGGCCGCGGCCGCGGTGGCGCCAGCGATGCCGCCCAGCCCGGCGTCGACGCAGGCGTCAAGCTGCCCGTTGTGCTCGAAACCCATGGTGCGACGGACAGCAAGGCGCGGCACCAATGCCGGCAGCGAGTTCTGGGGCTGCACGGGCTATCCGGCATGCCGTGGCACGCGGCCGATCGCCTAACACCAGGGACCACGATGGCACTGCCCGATGGCCTCTACGACCTGTTGCTGACCGAGGGCCTGGCCCGATCGCTCGCAGCGCTCGACCCGATCAGCGCCGACGTGCTGGCGCTCAAGGGCGGCGCCGCCGAGTTTCTGGCCGAGGTCATTACGCGGCAGCTCGGGGCCAGGCGGAGAGAGCAGGGCCCACGAGCGACACGGCCAGGCTGCGGTTTAGTACCCGCGATCTGCTGCGCCGGGCGCTGATCACTGGCCTTTCGCCCGTTGATCGTTCGTTGCGTGGGCGAGCTGGTCGCGTGATTGCTGGACATGCAAGGTGCACTGCCGGCGTGCGTCGAAGGAGTCCCGCTTCATCCGTCGACTCCGCCCCGTCGACGGATTTGCGATGGGCGAGTCAGGCGCTGCGACACCATCCAGCAGCGCCAGACACACTGCCGGCAACCAGCCCCGGTCGAATTTCACGGCACAAATCCGTCACACCATGGACAAACAGCTTAGCGACTTGCATCGCTAAGCTGTTGTTTTATATGGCTCCCCGACCTGGGCTCGAACCAGGGACCTACGGATTAACAGTCCCTGGGGATGGGATTTCCTGGGATCTCCTGATACAAGTGACCTCCGGAATACCATTTACAGATCAACAGCTTACGTCCATAGTCATTTCAAGCCGTCTCGGACCATTCCCGCCAAAACTGGCACCAGACTGGCACCAGATCAGCTACGGACTATGGCAAGAGATCAAGTTTCAAGCACTGCAGCAGCGATCAGGTCGCTCGACGGCGGCGCTTTCGTGACCCTTCACAGCAGGCTCGATCGGGGCGGCGCATTGCAGGCCCGCAAGCTCGCGAACGGCGCAGTCCAGCTTTACTGGCGTTACTCGCTCGCGGGCAAGACCAGCCGCGAGCCGATCGGCGTTTACGACCCAGCAGCGCCGCCGAAGAAGCTGCAACCCACGCAACGCGGCTACGGCATCGCAGCGGCGCTGGAGAAGTGCAGGATGTTGGCCGATGTGCACGTCGAGCGCGCTGACACGGGTGGCCTCCGGGAGGTCAAGGCCGAGAAGCGCAAGACCTTCCTCGCGAAGAAAGCGGTCGAGGCCGAGAAGTCCACGCGGACACTTCAGAAGCTTCTCGATGCCTACGTGGCGCACCTGAAGGCCCAGGGCCGTCGCAGTCATGTCGACGCCCATCAAATCTTCAAATCACACATCACCGCTGCATGGCCTGCCGTAGCGGAGGCGCCGGCTGCCGACCTGACCCCTGACCAGGTGCTGGACATGCTGCGTCGACTGATCGAGGCGGGCAAGGGTCGGACTGCCAACAAGTTGCGCTCGTACCTTCGGGCTGCGTACCAGTGCGCACTCGATGTTCGGACCACGGCCTCGATTCCGGTGGTCTTCAAGGCCTTCGGTATCGTCTTCAACCCTGCGGCCCAGACCCGGCGCTCGCCGCAGTTCGACCGAGCAGACAAGCGGCCGTTCTCGAAGGCCGAACTACGTGCCTACTGGAAATTGATTGGTGAACACACTGGCTGCGAAGCAGCGTCGCTGCGACTGCACCTGCTGACCGGTGGCCAGCGCATCGAGCAGTTCGTAAGGCTGCGGTGGGCGGATGTTGCGGACGACGCGCTGACGATATTCGACGGCAAGGGCCGGCCTGGTCAGGGGCCGCGTCCGCATCAGATTCCCCTGTTGCCCGACGCGCGCACCGACCTCGCAACACTGAAGCGCGTCGGTGAGTTTGCGATCTCCACCACCGCCGGCAAAAAGCCCATCAGCGTGCGGACGCTGGCGGGCTGGGCTCACGCTTTGGTCGGCGAGGCGATCGATGGCTTCCAGCTGAAGCGGATTCGATCGGGTGTGGAGACACTGCTTGCAGCCAATGGCGTCAGCCGGGAGGTGCGGGGTCATCTGCAGTCGCATGGCCTGACGGGCGTGCAGGCGCGGCACTATGACGGCCACGACTACATGCCTGAGAAGCGTTTGGCGCTCAACATCCTGAGCCGTGAGCTTCGTCTGGAGACTGACGCGAAAGCCGCCGGCCAGTAGTACCGGCCATCGGACGCGTATTACCTCCGGGATCAGGGACTGCACATGACGGAGAACGGGATCTCGTACGTGTCAGAGAGGAACCGCTCCGTGACCGCCAGGAGCATTAGCTGCCCGTGCGAGGCTTGCGCTCTCGACAAACCGGGTTGTACTACGTAGACCTTGAGCTTCACGTCCGACCGTCGGCTCATCTCCCGGATCTGCAAGAGCAATTCCTCGGTTCCTCGTTCGAAGCGCGTCGGAGCGCCACGCTGCACGCGTTGGTCGTTTCGACTGAGCAGGTGAGTGAACAGGTCGGTCCGCCGCCCATGATTGGCGAGCCACGAGGTGCTGCGCTGCGCTTGGCCACAGACGACGTAGAGGTCTTCCAACCGCCTGCCTGGCGCGCCGCCGGCGTACTTCAGGTGGTACAGCTCGACCTCGATGCGCGGTACTGTCGGCTTGCTCTGATCGATCGTGATGGCCACGACGTCGGCCGCCTCGTTCGATCCATCGTCGTCGAAGATCACGGCGTACGCAGGGTTCCGCTGCAGACGTTCGATGATGTTGTGCTGGATGGTGCCGGCGCGCCGCGCCTCGCCCTGCGACTCGGACCGGATATCGACGCCGGACCAATCCAGCGCCTGTAGACGGTCCGCGCCGTACGGTTCCAGGTCAGTCGTCGGGAGTTGCGTGAACTCACAGCCTTCGAGCGACGACCCGTCTGCGAACCAAACGACTGGCGGATTGTTGGTGAAGAACTCCGCGAGAGGCTCGTCCTTGGTGCCCAAGCCGATGTTGAGGCTGACGCCTTGGACATGCACAAATCGGAAGTCGAAACTGTCGTCGACCGGCAAGAGATCCAGACGCAGAACGCTCTCCCATTTGTCTGAGAACACGCGGATCAACAGCGGATCGGCGGTCTCGCGCGCCAACACCTCGATGTCGACATTCGTCGACGGCTCCTCAGCGATCCCGGGTCCGGAGAAGCGGCAGCCCGTCTCGGGACGTTCGAGCACCTCCTTGGGCCAATCGATCGCGATGGCGGTCATCGCCGGCACGGTGCCCACGGGTTTGGGCTTCAGCGTTCCCGCCAGCACCGCGTCGGGATCGATGGTCTCATCAGCGATCTTCGCGCCAACGGCTCGCGCCCACGCCGCGAAGGTGTCGACACGCAGCCGCAGGTTGGACCACACGCGACCGCGCTTGGCCGCGCCGATGGACACCATCGCGCCATGTTCGAACCCGACGCCGGCCAGGACAGCGCGCTTGGCACCCCGCCGCGCCGCCTGACCGATTCGCGACTCCACATCGGACCCCATCCGTCCGGTGTACCGGACCTGACGACCCAGATGCTCGTTCAACCCGACGTTGTTCAGGATCAGGCGCTTGACCCCGTGGAAGCAGCGAAACACCTCCGGCGCAACGACCAACTGCACATCCTGGCCGCACAGCGCCTTCGCGATCTCTTTGTACTCACCGTTCAGCCCCGAACCGTGCAGGCAAAGCAGCGCGCGTTCGCGATCCCAGACTGCGACAAGCAGCTCCCAGACGGTCTCGCGAACCGATTCGACGTCGCTCCAGCGCACGCCCTGGTCCGTCGCCGTCATGACCACCAGCGTGTTCTGAACTTCGTTGAGCGTGTGGAAGACCTTGTCGCGAGACGTCAGGCCCCGCATGCCACGCTTGAAGAACTTCGGCGTCCAGTTCGCGCAGTTCGTTTTGTAGACGACCATGCTGGCCGCGGGCCGAAGGTCGTTCAGCGGGACCTCGTCCAGGAACACCGCGAAGCCTCGGAAGAAGTCCTGGGAGGTCTGCTCGGCTTCGATCGCGGCCGTGCTCAGCTCGGGCAGCATGACGTTCCAGTCCGGATCTTGGCTGTACAGCTTGCGCAGCTCGTCGCGAACGTCGACCAGCGCGATGTTTGCGATGAAGACCGGGTCGCCCAGGTCGGGGCGTGCGCGCGTGAAGCGGCCAGCCAACTGCAGTGTGACCGCAAGGCTCTTTCGGATGTCGTGGAAGGCCGCGATCTTCAGCTCCGGCAGATCGAAGCCCTCGCCGAGCATGTCCACGCAGACCACCACCCGCGCCGACCCGTCAAACAGTCGTCGCTTGGCGGCCTTCTGCTCCTGCGGCGACATGCCCGAGTGAATCGCCACCGCCTGATGGCGACCGAATGATTGGTAGAGCGCCAGGATCGTCGACGCGCGGTGGGTGTCGCCGACCCGGGCCATCACGATGTGCTTGCCGGTGGTGTCGGCGTCCAGCTCGTCCAGGGCGGCCATCGCGATTTTCCGGTCCCCGTTCGTGGCGTTGAACTCGCGTACCGCGTGGAAGCGGATAGGCCTGAAGTACCCCTCCTGCTGCGCCTTGCGGAGCGGATAGACGTAGACGAGCTTGCCGTCCACGGCTTGGCCGTCCTCACGAAATGGCGTCGCGGTGAACTGCAGGACCAGCCTGCCGCTAAAGCGCTCGCGGAATGCTTTCCAGGTCGCCGCTTCCGCATGGTGTGCCTCGTCGATGAAGAGATGCGTGCACAGCGCGGCCATACGGTCCTGGATGTCGGCCTCGCACTGCCCTACAAGGTGGCTGGTCGTCACGACCACGTTGCAGTCGAGGAAGACGCTGTCCACCTCCTCGATCGTCTTCGGCTTGGAGGTGAGCGTGCCCACGACCGGACGCAGGGCCTGCTCGGCCAGTACAGCGTTGCCGAGCACCTTCAGGAGGCCAAGCGTTTCGAACTTGTCCGCGATCTGCGACCGCAATGCGTCGGTTGGGACGACGACCAGGACCCGTTCACAACAGGTCGACGTCAGGACGGCCAGCATCGTTTCGGTCTTGCCAGTGCCCGTGGGCATCACCACCGTTGCACTCTCGCCGCTCGTCGACCAGTGCGCGTGTATCGCGTGCAACGCGCCGGCCTGCGGCTTGCGCAGACCGACCACGGCGCTGCGCGGGTCCTCCTCGGCAAACTGGAAGGCGCCAAGCCAGGACTTGCGCGCGGCGGTGGCCACTGTTGCGGCTGGCAGCGGATCGACCTTCTTGGCCGGGTGTGTCACCCAGGTACCCTCGGTCAGATCGAGTTCGTCCACGTCGACGGACACATCCTTCGCGACCAGCACAGGTGCGTCACTGGGCAGCGGCGTCGACTTTGGACGGATCGGGAAGAGATACAGCAGGTTCGCGCCTGCGGTGCTTTGGAACACATGGCCCACCGAATTCCCCAGCGTGTACTTCACCACGCTGCATTCGATCGTGGTCGGCGGTGCGGCGATCTGGCGAACCCGACCCAGACGCGACTTGGCATCAACGCCGAGGACGGCCGGCAACTTGACGTGCATGTGTGTCTTCCTCCGATTTCATTGTGAGATCGCGCCGAGCCACGCGCGGCCCAAGTCCGTCGTGAGTCTGACGTCCAATGACTGGCCTGATCAGCGCGCTAGTTGGCAACCTGATCTAACTGGCGTGTCGCTGACCAGTAGCTCAAGCGTGCGATCACAGAGTCGCGCGATAGGTTGCGAGTGCCTTGGCGGTCTGGACGAGCCCCTGGCGCAGAAGCACATCGAGGTAGTGGTCCACATCAAGCGGCGGATTCTTGAGCTGTGCTCGCTGCCTTTGGGCCGCTGCCACCACCGCTGCCTGGTCGAGGTCGAACAAGTTGTCGATGAAGAGGTCGGGGTGCTGCGCCTCGATGCCATAGGGTGCCAGAGCCGATGCGGGGAAGTCCTTCTCGTTGAAGGTGACGATCACACTGGCATTGCATCGGATCGCGGCCGCAAGCACGTGGCGGTCGTCGGCGTCCGGGAGCGTCAGGCCGGCGATGAGCGTTTCATGGCCGACTACCAAGCCGTCCGGAATCGCCAAATCCATCAGATCCGAGGTGCGATCGAGTTGTGCGCTGGTCAGGTCGGGCCGGTTGATCAGCAGGTTGCGCTTCCACTCGTCGTGAATCTGGGGACTCCACCGCGCACGGAAGCGTCCCGAGAGCCCGAGCCACATCAGGAAGTCCCGAAGTGGCGCGGGGTAAAGGACACAGGCGTCATAGACGGCCGTGAACGGCGAAGACCTCATTCGTAGCCCAGGGCCAGCTCCTGGGCTTGCTTCGCCAACTCAGCCATCGCGTCCTCACTGGTTTGATCCCGATGGGACTTGAACTGCATCAGGTCGGCGAAGCGCACACGCCGATGCTTGCCGGTCTTGTGGAATGGAAGGCCACCTTCTTCCAGCAGCTTCACCAAGTGCGGACGGGAGACGTTGAGCATGTCGGCCGCCTCCTGCGTCGTGAGCTCGGCATGGACCGGCACGACCTTGACGGCGTTGCCGTCCGCCAACTCGGCGAGGATGTCCACCAGCAGACGCAGCGCCGAGGTCGGAAGCTCCACCTGGTGGGCCTGGTTCTTGTCGTCGAAGATCTGGATGTGCTGGGTCTCGAACCGGGTGGCCAGAAACGCAGCCAAGGCACGTTGACCCTGAACGGCAGCCTGCACCTCCCTTTCGGCGGGGAGCGTCATCTTGGTCAAAGCGGTCGCGGTCATGGCTAACTCCAGTGCGTCCTTGTGAACGTCTAGCAAGTATAAACGAAACAAACGAAAAGCGCAATAAACGAAACGGGAGCCTACTCAAGAGCCGGGTGCACCGTCCTGCCGACAGGTCCGGTTGCTCAGCCGGCGCAGCAGGGCGCGGCCGGTGATGATTGCGAGGTGCAGCCTGAACGTGCTGTGGTCCTCGTCGGAAAGGCCCGGGTGGGAGCCGTCCGTGTGCAGCATCTTGAACAAGCCGTTGAGAAAATTCTTGCCGTCCGCGGTCCATTCGTTTCGATCCTTGGACAGGAATCCACGTTCGGCCACGCTCGCGCTTCTTCGCATCGTCGAACTGCCGCCGCATCCAGCGAAATGCCTTGCCGCCTACCCAGGAGCTGAAGCGCTAGCTCACCAGGTGAGCCACCTAAGGCGCAACATTTCGCTCTTGGGCCTGCACGTATTGAGGGTGAGCACCCTTGTGATGCACACGCACCACGACACCCGTTCTGATGGTGGCTCGGACGTCAGGGGCTGATAACGTATATCCAATAGGCATATCAACCGGCGCGGGATTCCGCCCAGGACCTCTGAACTGATGGCACGCCCCAAATCCAAGACCTCCGCAACGACGCTGAAGATGACCCCGGAGGTCCGCACGCTGTGGGAGCGATGCGCTGCTGAGGAACATCGCACCTTGACCAACATGTTCGAGGTGATGGTCCGCACCTATGCCAAGAAACTGCGCATCCAGACTGACGGTGGCGGGCACCCGAAGGGAGTGAGCGAATGAGTGCCAGCGTCTTCTTCGAAGGCGACCGCAGCCGATTCTTTCGGCCCCTGAACAGCACTCGTCGTGAGCTGGTGGTCGCGTGCCTGCGCGCGCTCTATGAGCGACTGCACGGGCCGACTGCCGACTACTCGCACAACATGACCCGCGAGGCCTTCAGGGAGCTTCTGTTTCCGGTCGTGCGCGACTACCTCGACCGCGCTGCACCGGAGGCCGAACAGGACGAGTTCAACGAGCCGGAAGCCAACGACCCGCAGCAACTCACGTCGCTGCTCATGCGCACGCTGCTGGCCGATGGCTGGCTGGAGCAGTTCGCTGACCGCCACGGCCTTGTCACCGCCTTCCGGTTTTCTCGTCCGGGAAAGCTGTTCTCAGAAGCTCTGTGGGCCCTGGACCGCCCCAGCCGGAGCCGTCAGCGAAACATGCGCGGCTGCCGCAACGCCCTGGATGCGGCGCTTTCGGCACGTGGCGACGCGCACGACCTGATGGATGCCTACGAATACGCCGAAAAGGTCATCGAGGACCTGACGGAAGGCATCGACTACTTCCAGCAGTTGGTGCGCCACCTCATGCAGAACGCGTCAGTGCACACGCAGTGGAGCGAGTTCGTCGAATTCCTGGACCGATTTCAACGCGAGTATTCCAAGCAGCTCACAGCGGACGATGCCAACCTGAACCGGCAGGCCATCCGGCAGAACCTCGAGAAGTTGCGCGCCGTCACCGAGCAGAAGTTCAAGCGGATGGACGAGCAGCTCCACGATGTCGCCCACTGGGCCGTCAAGGAGTTCACCGGTCCATCGGTCTATGACTGGCTGCTCGGGCGCATCGAAGACATCGTGGACGCGGCAT
>JAUYAJ010000367.1 GCA_030693565.1 Rubrivivax sp. | reverse complement strand
ATCGCCGACTTCCTGCTGCTGCAGGTGGTGAACCGCCACCAGCCTTTGTTCACCCACCTGCAGCGCCTGTCGGTGCTGCACCCCGAGCGTTTTTACGAGCTGTGCCTGGGCCTGGCCGGCGAACTCTCGACCTTCCGCGACCAGCGCCGGCCGGTGGCTTACCCCGAGTACCGCCACGACGACCTCACCGGCTGCTTTCGCGCCGTGATGGCCGACTTGCGCCAGTCGCTGTCGATGGTGCTCGAGCAGACCGCGATCCCGATCGACCTGCAGGACCGCAAGTTCGGCATCCGGGTCGCGCTCATCCCCGACGTCGAACTGCAGCGCACGGCGAACTTCGTGCTCGCGGTGAACGCCCAGATGCCCGGCGAAACCTTGCGCGCGCGTTTTCCTACGCAGGTCAAGATCGGCCCGGCGGAGAAGATCCGCGACCTGGTCAATCTGCAGCTGCCCGGTGTCACGCTGCGCGCCTTGCCGGTGGCGCCGCGCCAGATTCCGTACCACGCCGGCTTCACTTACTTCGAGCTCGAGACACGCGGCAACGAACTGTGGAAACAGCTCGAAACCTCGGGCGGGCTGGCGATGCACATCGCCGGCGACTTCCCCGGCCTGGCGCTCGAGTTCTGGGCCATCCGCGGCTGAAGTGTCCGGCCGAACGTAGAACAGGGATGCCATGAGCGACCAAGATCCGCCGTCAGACCCGTTCGCCGCTTTCGAGTCAGACCGCACCGTGATCAAGCCCAGCGCCGGGCGCGGTCCGCGTGCCGGCGCCGCACCTGCCGCAGCGCCGGCCCCGGCCACCGGTTGGGCACCGGCCCCGCCGGCCCAGGCCGCTGCGACCGAGTTGCCCGCCTACGCCAGCCTGAACCCGCTGGTGCAGGCGGCCGCGCCGCTGCTCAGCGCCGCGCCGCGCTTGCGGGCGATGGTGCGCCACCCGAACCCGGCCGCGCTGCGCGCGTCCTTGGTCGAGTCGGTCAAGCGTTTCGAGGCCAGCGCGCGCGCCCAAGGCCTGCCCAACGACCAGGTGGTGGCGGCGCGCTACGTGCTGTGCACGCTGATCGACGAGTCGGCATCGAGCACGCCCTGGGGCGGCTCGGGCGCCTGGTCGTCACAAAGCCTGCTGGTGCAGTTCCACAACGAGGCCTGGGGCGGCGAGAAGGTGTTCCAGCTCCTGACCCGGCTGGCCGAGAACCCGGCCCAGCATCGCAACCTGCTGGAGCTGGTCTACACCGCGCTGTCGCTCGGCTTCGAAGGCCGCTACCGCGTGCTCGACAACGGCCGCGCCCAGCTCGACAGCGTGCGCGAGCGGCTGGCGCAGATGCTGCGCCAGCAAGCCGGCCCGTTCGACAAGTCGCTGTCGACCCAGTGGCAAGGCCTGGCCGCAGCGCCGCGGCGGCTGCGCGATGGCATTCCGCTGTGGGTGGCGGCCGCCGCCACCGCATTGCTGTTGATGCTGGTTTTCGTCGGCCTGCGGCTGTCGCTGAACGCGCAGACCGACACCACCTTCAGCGCCGTTCAGGCGCTCGGCGCGACCGCCAAGGCGGCACCGCCAGCGCCGCCGCCGGCGGTGCCGCCACCACCGCCGCCGCCACGGCTGGCCTCGCTGCTCAAGGCCGACATCGACGCCGGCACCTTGCAGGTCAAGGACCTGGCCGACCGTTCCATCGTCACCTTGCGCGGCGACGGCTTGTTCGACCCCGGCAGTGCGTCGGTGGCGTCGCGTGCCAAGCCGGTATTCGAGCGCATCGGCGCGGCGCTGAACCAGTTGCCGGGCACGGTGCTGATCAGCGGCCACACCGACAACGAACCGATCCGCTCGCTGCGCTTTCCGTCCAACTGGCATTTGTCCAAGGAACGGGCGCTCGGCGCGCGCGACCTGCTGGCCGCCACCGTCAAGCCCGAGCGCATCACTGCCGAAGGCCGCGCCGACACCGAGCCCATCGGCGACAACAGCACCGCTGACGGGCGGGCGCTGAACCGCCGCGTCGAGATCACGCTGGCCGCCGCCGCGCCGCCTTGAGCGGCCGGTTCGCCCCACCTGCCGGAATGCCGCGATGAAACGTTTTCTGCGATGGATGTTGAGCCCGGTCGTGATCGGCACGCTGGGCCTGCTGGCGCTGTCGGCGCTGATCTGGTGGATAGGCCCGCTGATCGGCATCGCCGGCGCGCATCCGCTCGACCCGCTGTGGGTGCGGATCACGCTGCTGGTGCTGATCTGGGTGGGCTGGATCGCCCGCCTGGCCTGGGTCGCATGGCGACGCCGGCGCACCAATGCCGCCTTGCTGGCCGGCATGGCCGGCGGCCCGACCGCCAGCGACAAAGAAGCGCAGGTGCTGGCGCAGCGCTTCAATGAAGCTGTTCAACGCCTCAAGGCGGGCGGCGCCGGCAACCGCTCGCTGCTCGGCGGCGGCCAGTATCTCTACGAACTGCCCTGGTACATCTTCGTCGGCGCGCCGGGCTCGGGCAAGACCACGGCGCTGATGAACGCCGGCCTGCAGTTCCTGCTTGGCGAAGGCGCCGGCAAGGGTTCGGTGCAAGGCGTCGGCGGCACCCGCAACTGCGAATGGTGGTTCACCCAGGACGCGGTGCTGATCGACACCGCGGGGCGCTACGCGACCCAGGAGTCGGACCGCGACGTCGACGCCAGCGCCTGGGACAACTTCCTCGCCTTGCTCAAGCGGACGCGGCCGCGTCAGCCGCTCAACGGCGTGCTGCTGACCGTCAACGTCCAGGACTTGCTGCAGCAAGGCGTGACCGAACGCCAGGAGCATGCGAGCAAGCTGCGCGCGCGGCTGCTCGAGCTGCACACCAAGCTCGGCGTGCGCGCGCCGGTCTATGTGCTGGTCACCAAGGCCGATCTGATCGGCGGTTTCAACGAAAGCTTCGAGGCGCTCAACAAGGACGAGCGCGACCAGGTCTGGGGTTTCACGTTCGCGGCGCCCAACGGCCCGGGCGAAGACCCGATGCGCGAGTTCGGCGCGCTCTACCAGCAGCTGCAAAAGCGCCTGGTCGAGCAACTCGTCGATCGCATGGAGAGCGAGCGCGACGTGCTGCGCCGAAGTGCCATGTTCGCCTTCCCGCAGGAATTCGCGGCGCTGCAAGGTGTGCTTGGCGACTTCCTCGGCCAGGTCTTCTCCGGTGGTGGCAAGGTCGAGGCGGTGCCGCTGGTGCGCGGCGTCTACTTCACCAGTGGCACCCAGGAAGGCTCGCCGATCGACCGCGTCATGGGCGCGCTCGGGCGCTCGTTCGGCATCGACCCGCGCTCGGCGGCGATCGCCGGCGGCCGCGGCAAGAGCTTCTTCCTGCACCGCTTGCTCAAGGGCGTGGTGTTCGCCGAAGCCGGCCTGGGCAGCATCAACCCCGGCGCCGAAACCCGGCACCGCGTGCTGCGCACGGCCACCTTCGCCGCGCTTGCCGTGCTCGGCACGGCGATGCTGGTGGGCTGGGCGGTCAGCCGGGCCCGCAACCTCGACCACGCCGCCATCGTTGCCGAGCGGCTGCCGGCATTGAAGCAAAGCGTCGAGGCGCTGCCGGCGCCAACCAGCGCCGATGTCGCTGCGCTGCCGCTGCCGCTGGCACAGGTTCGTGACGCCGCCAGGATCGAGGGCTTCGAGCTGCCCGATCCACCGCTGCTCAACGGTCTGGGCCTGTACCAGGGCGAAAAGCTCGACGCTGCGGCGCAACTGGCCTACACCCAGTTGCTTGAAAAAGCCCTGATGCCGCGGGTGGCGCGGCGGCTTGAGGAGCGCGTGCGTGCGGCCACCAAGGACAACCTGGAGAACGCCTACGAGGCCCTCAAGTCCTATGTGATGCTGCACACGCCCGACGAGTTCGACGCGCCCACACTCAAGGCCTGGATCGGCCTGGACTGGGACGCCAACTACAGCCGCATGGCACCCGAGCAGCGCGTCGCGCTCGATGCCCACCTCGACGCCATGCTGGCGCTGGGGCCGCCGCGCGCGGCGCTGCCGATCGACACCAAGCTGGTGGCCGAGGTGCGCGAGATGCTCGCCGCCTACCCGCTGGAATACCGCGTCTACAGCCGCGTCAAGCGCCAGTACCGCAGCGGCGACATGAACGATTTCACCGTCGCCGGTGGCGGCGGCCCCGACGCCGCGCAAGTCTTCGAGCGCGCCAGCGGCAAGCCGCTGACCCAGGGCGTCTCCGGCCTGTACACCAAGGACGGCCATCAGAAATTCGTGTTGCCGGCGCTGAAGAAAGCGGTCGGCCAGCTCGCCCGTGAAGACGTCTGGGTGCTGGGCCTCAAGCAAGACCCGGTGCGGCTCAAGGATGCGCTGCCCAACAACGCGCTCACCGACAAGGCGCGCCGGCTTTACTACGAGGACTACATCAAGACCTGGGAGGCTTTCCTGGCCGACGTCCGCCTGGTCAAGCTGGCCGGTCTGGAGCGCAGCATCACGGTGGCGCGCATCGTCGCCGCCGCCGATTCGCCCTTGGCGCGCTACCTGCGCGCCGTCACCGAGCAGACCCGGCTGGTGCCGCCGCCGACAGCGCCGGGCGTGCTCGACAAGCTGGCCGACAAAGCCAAGCAGGACGCCGCCAAGCTCGCCGGCAGCGCGCCTGTGGCTGGTGCTGGCAGCGGCGGGCCGCTCGAGCGCATGGTTGACGACCGCTTCGCCGCCATCCACCGCCAGGTCAGCGGCCAGCCGGCGCCGATCGATGAGACGCTCAAGCTCTTCAACGAGGTCTATGTCCAGCTCAGCGCCGTCAAGGCGGCGCAGGACAGCAAGTCGCCGCCGCCCGCCGGCGGCGCCGCGGCAGCGGTCAAGTCGGCCGCCGGCCAGCAGCCCGAGCCGGTGCGCTCGATGCTCGAGCAATTGGCCGACGCTGGCGCCAGCCAGAGCCGCGACGCCGAACGCCAGGGCTTGACGGCCGACCTCAAGCCGATCACCGACTTCTGCAACCGCGCCATCAGCGGCCGCTACCCGTTCGCCAGCGGCTCGCGCGCCGACGTGCTGCCCGAGGACTTCGGCCAGCTGTTCGGCGGTGGCGGCCTGTTCGACGACTTCTTCCAGAAGCGGCTGGCCAACCTGGTCGACACCTCGTCGGACAACTGGGCCTTCAAGCCGCTGAGCGACGGCAGCCGGCCGGTGGCGCCAGCGGCGCTGGCCGAATTCCAGCGCGCCGCGCGCATCCGCGAAGTCTTCTTTCGCTCCGGCGGCAAGGTGCCGGCGCTGCGCATCGAAATGCGTGTCACCGAGCTCGACCCCAGCCTGAAGGAGTTGCTGCTCGACGTCGACGGCCAGGCCCAGCGCATGAGCTCGGGCGGCGCCTCGATCAGCCTGAACTGGCCCAGCGTGCGCTTGGCCTCGCAGATCAAGCTCAGCACCGGCCTGGGCAACGCCGGCCCGCTGGTGATGTTCGAAGGCCCGTGGGCGCTGTTCAGGCTGTTCGACCGTTTCGAGGTTCAGCCGTCGGCGGTGCCGGAGAAGTTCAGCGTCGTCATGAACCTGGACGGCAAGCGGGCGCGGGTGGAGGTCATCGCCGCCAGCGTCTTCAACCCCTTCCAGATGAAGGAAGTGAAGCAGTTCCGGTGCCCGGCGGGGCTGTGAGCGCGGCCGTGGCGCCGCCAGGCTGGCATGGCAAGTTGCCGACGCTGGGCGACTTCGCCTCGCGCCGGCTCGATTCGGCCTTTGTCGCCGCCTGGGACGGCTGGCTTGCCGCCGGTTTGCTGGCCTTGCGCGAGCGCGACCCGGCGGGCTGGCTCGACGCCTACCTGGCCAGCCCGAGCTGGCGTTTTCTGCTGATGCCCGGCGTGCTGCCCGGCGACGCCGGCGCCCAGGGCTGGGCCGGGGTGTTGATGCCGTCGGTCGACCGCGTCGGGCGCTACTTTCCCTTCACCATCGCGGTGCCGCTGGGCCACCAGCCCGATTCGCAAACCCAGATGACGGCGCTGTGGCAATGGCTGGGCCGGGCCGATGAACTGGCGGCCGACGCGATGCAGGACGACTGGAGCGTAGAGCGCCTGGAGTCCGAACTGGCGCGCATGGCCGGTCCGGACTTGCTGCCATCGCCGTTGCCAGCCGCCAACGTGCCGGCGCGCGACGGCGAGCTCGCCGAGCAGCTGCTGGCGCCGGGCCTGGATGCCGCTGCGCGCCTGGGCTTTGACGCTCACGGCCTGTGGCGCGCGCAGGCGGCCGGCATGGCCTGGTGGTATGCCAGCCCCGAGACGCTGGCGCCGCGCCTGTTGCAGTCGCGCGGCCTGCCGGCGGCGGCGGCGCTGCAGACGCTGCTTGGCGCCACAATCTGAATCCCCAGCCCGCCGAGCGCCCCATGAGCCCCGACGACGACGACGACCGCACCGTCATTCGACCGCCAGGCCCGCCGCAGCCGCCGCCGGCCCCGAGTGGCGAAGAGCGCACGATGGCGGTCGGCGCGCCGCCGCCGAGCTACGACGAAGACGGCAGCGGGCTGCCGATCGGCACCTACCTGGGTGAGTTCGAACTGACGCAAAAGCTCGCCGAAGGCGGCTTTGGCATCGTCTACCTCGCCACCGACCACTCGCTGCAGCGCCGCGTTGCGCTCAAGGAGTACATGCCGTCGTCGCTGGCCACGCGCACCGGCACCACCCAGGTGCAGGCCAAGAGCGAACGCCTGCGCGAGACCTTCGAGGCTGGCCGCAAGAGCTTCATCAACGAAGCGCGGTTGCTGGCGCAGTTCGATCACCGCTCGCTGCTCAAGGTCTACCGGTTCTGGGAAGCCAACGGCACGGCCTACATGGTGATGCCTTTCATCGAAGGCACCAACCTCAAGGACATGCTGCGGCAGATGGGCGCGCCGCCCGACGAGGACTGGTTGCGCACCTTGCTCGAACCGCTGACCGAGGCCTTGGCGGTGATCCACGCCGAGCAGTGCTACCACCGAGACATCGCGCCCGACAACGTGATGATGCTGGCCGGCAGCAACCGGCCGCTGCTGCTGGACTTCGGCGCCGCACGCCGTGTCATCGGCGACATGACGCAGGCGCTGACGGTGATTCTCAAGCCCGGTTATGCCCCGGTCGAGCAGTACGCCGAGATCCCCGGCATGAAGCAGGGACCGTGGACCGACGTCTATGCGCTGGCCGCGGTGGTGTACTACGCCATCATCGGCAAGACACCGCCGACCTCGGTCGGGCGCTTGCTCAACGACACCTATGTGCCGCTGACCGAAGCCGCCGCCGGCCGCTACAGCGAACGCTTTCTGAGCGCGATCGATCGCGCACTGGCCGTGCGGCCCGAACAGCGCACCCAGACCATTGGCCAGCTGCGCGCCGACCTGGGTCTCGAGGAGATTCCGCCCGATCCCTATGCGACACGGCCCTTGCCGCAGGATGTCGCCGTGCCGCCCCGGCCGGCGGCGCCCGCGCGTGCAGCGGCAGGGCCGGTTGCCATGCCTGCGGTCGCTGCTGCCAAGACGGCAGGCCGCAGTTCCATGGTCTGGATAGGCGCGGGCGTGCTGGTGCTCGGGGCGGTCGGTTTCGGCGCCTTCACGCTGCTGACGCCAGCGC
>JAUYAJ010000365.1 GCA_030693565.1 Rubrivivax sp. | reverse complement strand
GGCGCGCTCGGCGAGTGGGTCAATGACCTGGCCAAGGACTTCAACGCCAGCCAGAAAGACTACAAGGTCGTGCCGACCTTCAAGGGCACTTACGACGAGTCGATGACCGCCGCCATCGCCGCCTTCCGGGCCGGCAACGCGCCGCACATCCTGCAGGTCTTCGAGGTCGGCACCGCCACCATGATGGCCAGCAAGAACGCGATCGTGCCAGTGGCCAAGATCATGAAGGACGCCGGCCAGAAGTTCGACCCCAAGGCCTACGTCGAGGCGGTGGCGGGCTACTACACCGCCCCCAACGGCGAAATGTTGAGCTTCCCGTTCAACAGCTCGACGCCGGTGTTCCATTACAACAAGGACGCGTTCAAGGCCGCCGGCCTGGACCCCGAGAAGCCGCCGACCACCTGGCCCGAAGTGGCGCTGGCCGCGGCCAAGCTCAAGGCCAGTGGCCACAAATGCCCGTTCAGCACCAGCTGGGGCAGCTGGACCCAGCTCGAGAGCTTCTCGGCCTGGCACAACGTCGAATTCGCCACCAAGCGCAACGGCTTCGGCGGCATGGACACGCGCCTGGCCTTCAACACGCCGCTGCATGTGCGCCACATCGAAAACCTGGCCAACATGGCCAAGCAAGGCTTGTTCGTGTACCAGGGCCGCGGCAACAAGACCGACGCCACCTTCGTCTCCGGCGAATGCGCGATGGTCACCGGCTCGTCGGCGCTGTACGGCAGCATCAAGCGCAACGCCAAGTTCGCCAGCGGCATCGGCACCCTGCCCTACTACCCCGACGTGGCCGGCGCGCCGCAGAACACCGTCATCGGTGGCGCCAGCCTGTGGGTGATGGCCGGCAAGAAGCCTGAAGAGTACAAAGGCGTGGCAGCGTTCTTCGCCCACCTGTCCAAGCCTGAAGAGGCCGCCAAGAGCCACCAGCGCACCGGCTACCTGCCGGTCACGCACGCCTCGTTCCAGCTCACCGACAAGAGCGGCTTCTACAAGCAGAACCCGGGCACCGACGTCTCGGTGAACCAGATGATCCGCAAGACGACCGACAAGTCGCGCGGCATCCGCCTGGGCAATTTCGTCCAGATCCGCACCATCATCGACGAGGAAATGGAAAACATCTGGAGCGGCAAGAAGACCGCCAAGGAAGGCCTGGACGCAGCGGTTTCGCGTGGCAACGAGCAGCTCGAACGCTTCGAGAAAGCCAACAAGGGCTGATATTTCGGCTTGCTGAGACTGCCAGCCGGGCCTGAAGGCCCGGCTTGCTTTTGCATAGGTAGATGTCCGAGATGGCTGTCGAAAAGCGCGTTCGTTTCAAGAACTGGTGGCTGCCCTGGCTGCTGGTGGCTCCGCAGATGGTGGTCGTGCTGGTGTTCTTCTTCTGGCCTGCCGGCCAGGCGCTGTACCAGAGCCTGCTGACCGAGGACGCCTTCGGCACCAGTTCTCAGTTCGTTGGCGCCGAGAATTTCCTGCGCCTGTGGAACGACGACTCCTACCTGGCCTCGTTCAAGGCCACGGCGGTGTTCTCCATCCTGGTGGCGTCGATCGGCTTGAGCGTGTCTTTGCTGCTGGCGGTGATGGCCGACCGCGTCGTCAAGGCCGCGGGCTTTTACAAGATGCTGATGATCTGGCCTTACGCGGTGGCGCCGGTGGTGGCCGGCGTGCTGTGGCTGTTCATGTTCGC
>JAUYAJ010000364.1 GCA_030693565.1 Rubrivivax sp. | reverse complement strand
CGCCGCGGCCAGCGCCTCCAGCGCCTGGCGGCCGGCCGGGATGACCTCTTTGCCGATGCCGTCTCCGGGAATGGTGGCGATGCGGTATGTCTTCATGGCGGCGCTGCGGGCAGTGAGGGAACGGCCCCCACTGTAGGCAGCCGGCGGCGCTGCGGCGCGCAAGCGCGGTGAATGCGCTGTTAACCTCAAGTCAACGATGATCGGGGCATGAACACCGGCATCCAGCCCGCCGACCTCGGCTTTTTCTCCACCCTGGCCGCCGCCGGCAGCCTGAGCGCGGCCGCGCGCGAGCTCGGCGTGACGACGCCAGCGGTCAGCAAGCGGCTGGCGCTGATGGAGTCGCGCCTCGCAATGTCGCTCGTGAACCGGACGACGCGGCGCATGAGCCTGACGCCCGAAGGCGAGATCTACCTGGCCCATGCGCGGCGCATCCTGGCCGAGATCGAGCAGATGGCCGAGTTGCTCGGCGTCTCGCGCGCCACCCCGACCGGGCTGCTGCGCATCAACGCCACGCTGGGTTTCGGGCGCAGCCATGTCGCGCCGCTGATCTCGCAGTTCGCGCGCCAGTACCCGCAGGTCGAGGTGCAGTTGCAGCTGTCGGTGAACCCGCCGCCGCTGGGCGACGACGCCTGGGACGTCTGCATCCGCTTCGGCGCCCCGCCCGGCACGCGCGCGATCGCGCGCCGCATCGCGGCGAACCGCCGGCTGCTGTGCGCGGCGCCGGCCTATCTGGCGCGCCACGGCACGCCCAAGACGCCGCAAGACCTGGCCCGCCACAACTGCATCGGCATTCGCCAGGGCGAGCAGGCCTATGGCGCCTGGCGCCTGACGAAGCGCCAGGGCCGGGCACCGCAGGCCGAAACGGTGAAGACCGGCGGCACGCTGAGCACCAACGACGGAGAGATCGCGGTCAACTGGGCGCTCGACGGCCACGGCATCCTGATGCGCGCCGAATGGGACATCGAGCGCTTTCTGCGCAGCGGCCGCCTGGTTCAGGTGCTGCCGCAGTACGACACGCCCGACGCCGACATCTACGCCGTCTACCCGCAGCGCCACCAGCAGGCCGCGCGCGTGCGCGCTTTCGTCGACTTCGTCGCACGGGCGTTCGCGCAGCCGGCGCGGCCTTGATCGGCCCGGCGTCCGCTTGCCACTTCGCCAAGCGCGGGCCTAGGGATGCACCATCGTCATCGCCCCGCCATACTTGCCCACCCCACCGAGGAGCCCTGAGTCATGACAACACGCCGCCACCTCCTGCTCGCTGCCCTGGCCAGCGCCTGCCTGGCCAGCCCGGCCTGGGCACAGCAAGACTTCAGCAAGGTCGAGATCAAGGCCCACAAGCTGGGCGACACCTTGTACATGCTGACCGGGGCCGGCGGCAACATGGCGCTGTCGGCCGGGCCCGACACCACCTTCCTCGTCGACGACCAGTTCGCGCCGCTGGCGCCCAGGATCCAGGCCGCCATCGCCGCGCTGACGCCGCGCCCGGTGCAGTTCCTGCTCAACACTCACTTCCACTTCGACCACACCGGCGGCAACGAAGCCTTTGGCGGCGCCGGGGCGGTGATCGTCGCCCACGACAACGTGCGCCGGCGCATGAGCGGCGAGCAGCTGATCAGCTTCATCGGCGCCCGCCAGCCGGCCGCGCCCAAGGTCGCGCTGCCGGTGGTCACGGTGCCGGGCGAGCTGCGCCTGCACCTGAATGGCGACGAGATCCACGCCTTCCATGCCGCCCACGCGCACACCGACGGTGACCTCATCGTCCACTTCGTCAAGGCCAAGGTCGTGCACATGGGCGACGTGTTCTTCCACGGCATGTACCCGTTCATCGACGCCAGCAGCGGCGGCAGCGCCGACGGCGTCATCGCCGCCGCCGACCGCGTGCTGGCGCTGGCCGACGACAGCACCCGCATCATCCCCGGCCATGGCGCACTGGCGGGCAAGGCCGACCTGCAGGCCTACCGCGACATGCTGGCCACGGTGACGCAGCGCATCAAGACCCAGCGCCGCGCCGGCAAGAGCGACGCCGAGATCCTGACCTCGGCACCCGCCGCCGAGTTCGACGCCAAGCTCGGCGGCGGCTTCATCAAGGCCGACCGCTTCGTGCAGATGATGCTGGGCGTGATCGCGCGCTGACGCCAAGGGTCAAGGGCAGCGCCCCCGCCGCTACAATGCTGCATTGCAGCATCGCGCCGCAGACGGTGGGTGCCGCATTTGCAGGCCCGGCAGAGGCTGGGCACATGCCCGCGCTGCCCGTCGCGCGCCGGCCCTTGACCCGGCTCGTGACCCGGCTCCTCGGCGCCGCCCCTGCGTGACCGGCAGCGCCGCCCTCTTTCCACCGTTCCAGCGCCGCGACGCGCGCGCCCAGGCCTCCGCTGCCACCTCTTGCCATGCCCATCCCATCCTTGCGCTCGACCTGGCTCTTCAACGTCCGTGGCGACCTGCTCGCCGGGCTGGTGGTGGCGCTGGCGCTGATCCCCGAGGCGATCGCCTTTTCCATCATCGCCGGCGTCGACCCCAAGGTCGGCCTGTACGCATCGTTCAGCATCGCGGTGATCATCGCTTTCACCGGCGGGCGCCCGGGCATGATCTCGGCCGCCACCGGCGCGATGGCGCTGGTGATGGTCACGCTGGTCAAGGAGCATGGCCTGCAATACCTGCTCGCGGCCACCGTGCTCACCGGCGTGCTGCAGGTGCTGGCCGGGCTGTTCAAGCTCGGCGCGCTGATGCGCTTCGTCTCGCGCTCGGTGATCACCGGCTTCGTCAACGCGCTGGCGATCCTGATCTTCCTGGCCCAGCTGCCCGAGCTGACCAACGTCAGCTGGATCGTCTACGCGATGACGGCGGCTGGCCTGGCCATCATCTACGGCCTGCCCTACCTGACGCGCGCGGTGCCGTCGCCGCTGGTCACCATCCTGGTGCTCACCGCGGTCAGCATGGTGCTCGGCCTGGACGTGCGCACTGTGGGCGACATGGGCGAGCTGCCGTCGACGCTGCCGGTGTTCCTGCTGCCCGACATCCCGCTGAACTGGCACACGTTGACAATCGTGCTGCCGTATGCGCTGACGCTGGCGGTGGTGGGCTTGCTCGAATCGATGATGACGGCGTCGATCGTCGACGAACTGACCGACACGCCGAGCGACAAGAACCGCGAATGTGTCGGCCAGGGCGTGGCCAACATCGCCACCGGCTTCATCGGCGGCATGGCCGGCTGCGCGATGATCGGCCAGTCGGTCATCAACGTGAAGTCGGGCGGGCGTGGACGCTTGTCGACGCTGGCCGCCGGGCTCTTCCTGCTGATCCTGATCGTCTTCCTCGGGCCCTGGGTGAGCCGGATCCCGATGGCGGCGCTGGTCGCGGTGATGATCATGGTCAGCATCGGCACCTTCAATTGGGATTCGATCCGCAAGCTGCGCCAGCACCCGCCGAGCTCGTCGCTGGTGATGATCGCCACCGTGCTCGTCACCGTCTTCACCCACGATCTGGCCCAGGGCGTGTTCGTCGGCGTGCTGCTCTCGGGGCTGTTCTTCGCCCACAAGGTCGGCCGTGTGCTGCGCGTTGACCGTCACAGCGAAGAGGCGGGCCAGCTGCGTGTCTACACCGTCGTCGGCCAGGTGTTCTTCGCGTCGTCGGAAGCCTTCGTGGCGGCCTTCGACTTCAAGGAAGTGGTGCCGCGCGTGCGCATTGCCGTCGGCGGTGCACACTTCTGGGATCTGACGGCGGTGAGCGCGCTCGACAAGGTGGTGCTCAAATTCAGGCGCGAAGGCGCTGTGGTCGAGGTGACCGGTCTGAGCGAGGCGAGTGCGACCATGGTCGACCGCTTCGGCCAGCACGACAAGCCCGGCGCCGTCGAACGACTGATGCATTGAGGGACGTCCCATGAACAAGGTCTATGCCTGCATCGACGGTCTGGCCAACACGACGGCGGTGATCGACTGGGCGATCTGGTCGGCGCAGCGGCTGGCGCAGCCGCTGGAATGCCTGCATGTGCTCGAACGCCTCCCGCTGCGCCCGGCCGTGGGCGACTACAGCGGCGCCATCGGCCTGGGTGCCCAGGAGTCGCTGCTGGCGCAGCTGAGCACGCTCGACGAACAGCACAGCCAGCTGGCCCAGGAAGGCGGGCGGCGGCTGCTGGCGGCAGCGCAGGCGCGCGCGCAAGCGGCCGGCCTGGCCCGCACCAGCGGCCGGCTGCGCCACGGCGAACTCGTCGACGCCGTGCTCGAAGCCGAGCCCGACGCCCGCCTGTTCGTGCTCGGCGAGCATTACCACGCCACCACGCCGTCGCGCATTCACCTCGACCACCATGTCGAACGTGTCATCCGTTCGGTGCAGCGCGCCGTGCTGGTGGTCGCCGGCGAACACTTCGCGGCGCCGCAGCGCGTCGTCATCGCCTTCGACGGCAGCGCCACCGCACGCAAGGCGGTGCAGACAGTCGCCTCCAGCCCCTTGCTGACCGGCTTGCCGCTGCTGCTGGCGATGGCCGGCAATGACAGCGCCGGGGCGCGCAGCCAGCTCGACGAGGCCCGCCAAAGCCTGGTCGCGGCCGGTTTCGACACCACCGCCGAGCTGACCGCCGGCGTGCCGGAAAAAGCCTTGCCGGCGCTGGTCAAGGCCCAGGGCGCGTCGATGCTGGTGATGGGCGCTTACGGCCATTCGCGCATCCGCCACCTGATCGCTGGCAGCACGACGACGACGCTGCTGCGCATCAGCGAGGTGCCGGTGCTGATCCTGCGCTGAGCCGCATGAGCGAGGCGCCGGCGCCGATGCGCTACCTGCAAGGCTATTCGGCCGAGCTGCTGACGCGCGTGCGCGAACTGGTCGAACAAGGCCGGCTGACCCAGACCGTCCAGCTGCGCCACCCGCAAGCCCACGACGTGCGCAGCGACAGCGCGCTCTACGCCCATGTGGCGGCGCTGCGCAGCCGCCACATGCGCCATGCCGAGCCGCTGTCCAAGGTGGTGTTCGACAACAAGATGCTGGCCGGGCGCTACGCGGCGCTGGAGACGCTGGGCACGCACAGCACGGTGGCCCGCGTGCAAGGCGGCCGCCTCAAGGCCAAGCACGAGATCCGCATCGCCAGCATCTTCAAGCAGGCGCCGGCGCCGCTGCTGAACATGATCGTCGTCCACGAGCTGGCGCATCTGAAAGTGCGCGAGCATGACAAGGCCTTCTACGCCTTGTGCCTGCACATGGAACCGGACTATCACCAGCTCGAATTCGACACCCGGCTGTGGCTGACGGCGCTGGAGCTCGAAGGCCCCGGTACCGCTTGAGGCTTGAACTCAGCCCGGCCGGCGAAAGTCGTCGGCAATCCAGGCCGCGGCGCTGGCCGCCGTCAGCTTGAATCCTGCACCCACGCGCACCTGGGCCAGGGGCTCGCCGCCAGCGTCGAAGGCCGCCAGCAGGCCATGGGCGTCGTCTTCGTCGGCCACGATGTCGAGCGTGACGCGCACGCGGCCAGCCGCGGTGTCGACGCTGAGGTTCTTGTGCAGCGTGGCGTGCAGCTGCTGTTCGTGGCGGCGCAGCACTTCGGCGGCGGTCTTGACCAAGGTGTTGAAGGCCGCGCTGTCCAGCGGCTTGGGGTTCTTCTTGTCGCGCCCCATGGTCCATGGCCCGACCAGGGCGGGCTCGGCCTCGCCCTGCTTGACCATCTCCACCGCCCAGCCTTCGTCGTCGGGGTTCTTGATGACGCGCGCAGTCCAGCCGTTGTCGCGCCACAGGCGGGCTTCCTGGATGGCGTCGCCAGGCTCGGGCGCTGCCATCAGTCCTCCAGCAGCCGCAGCTTGACGCTGCGGCCCTTGACCTTGCCGGCGGCCAGCTTGCGCAGCGCGTCCTGCGCGATGTCGGCCTGCACCGCGACATAGGTCGAGAACTCGTTGATGTTGATCTTGCCGATCTGCGCGCCGGCGAATCCCAGGTCCTTGGTCAGCGCGCCCAGTACGTCGCCGGGGCGGATCTTTTCCTTGCGCCCACCGACGATTTGCAGCGTGCGCATCGGCGGCGTCAACGGCTGGTCGCTGGCGTTCGTCAGCGCGTCCAGCGGCTGCCACTCGGAGCTGAAGTTCAGCGCCTTCTCGATCTGGCCCACGCGCCCCATCTCGTCCATGCTGGCCAGGCTGAATGCCCAGCCGGCCTGGTCGACACGCCCGGTGCGGCCGATGCGGTGGGTGTGGGTGGCCGGGTCGGGCGTGATGTCGACGTTGATCACCGCTTCGAGCTGCTCGATGTCCAGGCCACGCGCGGCGATATCGGTCGCCACCAGCACGCTGGCGCTGCGGTTGGCAAAGCGCACCAGCACCTGGTCGCGCTCGCGCTGGTCAAGGTCGCCATGCAGTTCCAGCGCCGCAAAGCCCTGGCCGCGCAGCACCTCGACGAGGTCGCGGCATTGCTGTTTGGTGTTGCAAAAGGCCAGCGTGCTGACCGGGCGGTAATGGTTGAGCAGCAGCGACACCGTGTGCAGGCGCTGCGCCTCGGTCACTTCATAAAAGCGCTGGCGGATCTTGGTGGCGGTGTGGCTGGCGAGCAGCTTGACCTCCTTCGGATCGCGCATGAAAGCGGCGCTGATCTTGGCGATGCCCTCGGGGTAGGTGGCCGAGAACAGCAGCGTCTGGCGCGGCTTGGGGCATTGCTTGGCGATCGTCGTCATGTCGTCGAAGAAGCCCATGTCGAGCATGCGGTCGGCTTCGTCGAGCACCAAGGTGTTGAGGGCGTCGAGCTGCAGGCTGCCGCGCTCCAGGTGGTCCATGATGCGGCCCGGCGTGCCCACCACGATGTGCGCGCCATGCTCCAGGCTGGCCAGCTGCGGCCGCATGGTGGCGCCGCCGCACAGCGTCAGCACCTTGATGTGGTCTTCGGCGCGCGCCAGCCGGCGCACTTCCTGGGTCACCTGGTCGGCCAGTTCGCGCGTCGGGCACAGCACCAGCGCCTGCACCGCAAAGCGGCGCGGGTTCAGGTTGGCCAGCAAGGCCAGCGCAAAAGCCGCGGTCTTGCCGCTGCCGGTCTTGGCCTGGGCGATCAGGTCGTGGCCGGCCAGCGCCAGCGGCAGGCTGGCGGCCTGGATCGGCGTCATCGCGTCATAGCCCAGGCGCTGCAGATTCTCCAGCGTGGCGGGGGGCAGCGGCAGGCTGTTGAAGGCGGTGCTGGTGGCCAGCGCAGGCGCCGGCGCCGGCGCGGCAAAATCGGGATCGGAGTTCATGAGCGATTATCGGGACTTCGGGCGCGGAATCCGCCGCGCTTCGCCAACACAGCTGCCATGCCTGAACAAGCCCCCATCCCCCCTGCTGCTGCCGCCGCCACGCCGAACCTGCCCGACCCGCGGCACATCGGGCGTTTGCCACCACACATCGGCAAGGCCCAGGTGGCGCGCATCCGCCATGCGGCCTATCTCCTGCCGCAGGTCGTCAAGCCGGCCGACTTCATCGCCGACAGCAGCCCCGACCTCGAACAGCATCTGGACAAGCTCGGCCTGGTGCTGCTGCAAAAGCCGGTCTCGGGCGCGCGCCCCAGCCGCTGGATCGCGCCCGATGCGATGGACGCCGCGCTGGCCCACCTGGACGCCGTCGGCAGCGGCCCCGAGGTGCGCGCGCTGATGCTCGAGCGCACCGGCGCACTCGAATCGATGGGCGTGGCCCGCCACGCCGGCGCCTGGACGCGGCTCATCAGCCACAGCCAGCGGCTGGTCGAATCCGGCTGGTCGGTGCCGGTGCTGTTTCGTGTGCCGGTGGCCCCAGCAGCGATCTGGGACTTCTACCGCAGCGGCGACCGCGCCGCGCTGCTGGCCGCGCTGGGCGCGCCGCCGCTGTACAGCCACGCCGCCGCGCTGGTGGCCCACCTGGACGCGCTGGTGGCGCGCAGTCGCGCTCACAAGCCCGAGCAACTGGGCTCGCTGCTGCCGCGCCTGCAGTCGGAATGTGCACTGCCCAACAGCGCCGCCGACTTCGGCGAGCTCAGCGCCGCCTGCAGCCGCGCCCAGGAGCGCTGGCGCCACCATGCCGACGAACTCGACACCCTCGAAGGCCTGACCAGCGAGCTCGCTTTCCAGGGCTACCCGGGCACCTTCCCGGCGGCGCGGCGCTTGCAGCGCCGGGTCACGCTTTACGTCGGCCCGCCCAACAGCGGCAAGACCTACGCTGCCTTCGAGCGCCTGGCGCAAGCGCTCGACGGCGCCTACCTGGCGCCGCTGCGGCTGCTGGCACTGGAAGGCCGCGACCGCCTGGTCGGCCGCGGCGTGCCTTGCTCGCTGCTGACCGGCGAGGAGAACGTGCCCGCCGCCGACGCCCGCGTCGTCTCCAGCACCATCGAGATGGTGAGCACGAGCCGGGCCATCGATGTGGCCGTGATCGACGAAGCGCAGATGATCTTCGACAACTCGCGCGGCTGGGCCTGGACCCAGGCCATCGTCGCGGTGCCGGCGCGCGAAGTCATCATCATCTGCTCGGCCTACGCGGTGCCGGCGATCGAGAAGCTGCTCGGCCTGTGCGGCGAAGCCTGCCAGCAGCGCCACTTCGAGCGCATGCAGCATGTCGAGCTGCTGGCGCAGCCGGTGGCGATTGCGCAGCTCGAGCTCGGCGAC
>JAUYAJ010000358.1 GCA_030693565.1 Rubrivivax sp. | reverse complement strand
ATTGGCGACCGCATCGTGCCGCTGCTGGCCGAGCGCGCCAAGGCGCTGAAGATCAAGAACGGCATGGAGCTCGACGCCGAGATGGGGCCCATCGTGACCCGCCAGGCGCTTGAGCGCATCGAGGGCTACATCGCGCTCGGCGTTGAAGAGGGCGCGACGCTGGTTGTCGATGGCCGCGGCCACATGGTGGCGGGTCACGAGCACGGCTTCTTCACTGGCGGCACGCTGTTCGACCATGCGACGGCGCAGATGCGCATCTACCAGGAAGAGATCTTCGGCCCGGTGCTGGTGTGCATCCGCGCCAAAGATTTCACCGAGGCGCTGCAGCTCGTCAACGCGCACGAATACGGCAACGGCGTGGCCTGCTACACCAGCGACGGCGGCGTCGCGCGCGAGTTCGCGCGCCGCGTGCAGGTGGGCATGGTCGGCATCAACGTGCCGATTCCGGTGCCGATGGCCTGGCATGGCTTTGGCGGCTGGAAGCGCAGTCTGTTCGGTGACATGCACGCCTATGGCGAAGAAGGTGTGCGCTTTTACACCAAGCAAAAGAGCGTGATGCAGCGCTGGCCGGCGAGCATCGCCAAAGGCGCCGAGTTCGTGATGCCCACGGCCAAGTGAGGCGGCGCGAGTTGCTGGCCGCCGCTGCACTGGCCGCCTGCGGCGGCGCGCAGGCCCAGGGAATCACTTTCGCCGAAGACGATCTGCGCCACGCCGCGCGCTTGCGCGACCTGGCCTTGCACGACGGCCAGGCTTGGGCGCTGCTGCAGCAGTTGTGCACCGAGGTCGGCGCGCGTCCGGCGGGCTCGGCGGCCGACGCCAAGGCGGTGGCCTGGGCGCAGGCGGCGCTGCAGCGCCTGGGTTTGCAGCAGGTGCGCGCCGAGCCGCTGCCGATCCGCATCTGGCAGCGCGGGCCGGCGTCGGCGCTGCTGCTGCACGGCAGTGCGGCTGCCGAACCGCTGGTGATGACGGCGCTGGGCAACAGCGTGGCCGCGCCGCCCGAAGGCATCGAAGCCGAGATCGCCTGGTACCCCGACCTGGCCGCACTGCGCGCCGACGGTCACGACGCCGCCAGTTCGCGCGCGAGTGGCCGCATCGTCTTCATCGACCAGAAGACCGAGCGCACGATCGACGGCCGCGGCTACGGCGCGGCGGTGATGGCGCGCGTGCGCGGCGCTGTCGAGGCTGCGCGGCGCGGCGCCTTGGCGCTGGGCATCCGCTCGATCGGCACCGACCGCCAGCCGGTCGCCCACACCGGGGCGATGGGCTACGAGATCGGCGTGCCGCGCATCCCGGCCTTTGCGGTTTCGGTGCCCGACGCCGAGCGCATCGCGGCGCTGCATGGCGCTGGCACGCTGCTGCGCCTGCGGCTGCAGTTGCAGGCGCAAAGCGGGGTCGAGGCCGTCACCCACAACGTCATCGGCGAAGTGCCTGGCACCGACCTGGCCGACGAAGTGGTGCTGATCAGTGCCCACCTCGACAGCTGGGACCTCGGCCAGGGCGCGCAGGACGATGGCGCCGGCGTGGCCATCGTCAGCGCCGCGGCGGCGCTGCTGCAGCGCGCCGGAGTGCGGCCGCGGCGCACGGTGCGTGTCGTGCTGTTCGGCAACGAGGAAAACGGCTTCGACGGCGCGCGCGCCTACGGCGACCGTTATGGCAGCGTGGTGCACCAGCTGGTCAGTGAGAGCGACTTCGGCGCCGGCCTGGTCTGGCAGTTGCGCGGCCGCGTCCAGCCGGCCGCGCTGCCGCTGGTCGAGGCCATGGCCGGTGTGCTGGCGCCGCTGGGTGTCGCCTGGCCGGCCGAAGGTGCGAATCTGGGTTCGCCCGGACCCGACGCTGCGCTGCTGATGCGCCGCCACCGCTGGCCCGCCGTCCAGCTCAGCCAGGACGGCACGAATTACTTCGACGTCCACCACACGGCCAACGACACGCTCGACCGCATCGACCCGGCGACGCTGCCGCAGAACGTGGCCTGCTGGGCGGTGGTGGCCTGGCTGGCGGCGCAGGCGCCGCTGCGTTTCGGCCCGCCGTCACTGTAGGCGCGCACCATGATCGCTTCTGTGGCCACGCCGCCGCTGACCCCGATGACGCAGATCGTCTGCGATGTCGGCGAGATGATGTCGCTGGGCGCCAGCGCCAACGGCGAGCGCCGCTGCATCGCCTTGCTCGGTGGGCGCGTCGAAGGCCCGGAGCTGAACGGCGTCATCCTGCCTGGCGGCAGCGACTGGCAGCTCAGCCGCGCCGACGGCGTGCTCGAGATCGACGCCCACTACATCATCCTCACGGCAGACGGTGCGCGCGTCGAGGTGCAGAGCAAAGGCCTGCGCCACGGCCCACCCGAGGTCGTGGCCAGGCTGGTGCGCGGCGAGCCGGTCGATCCCGGCGAGTACTTCTTCCGTACCGTGATGCGGCTGTCCACCGGTCACCCCGACTGGCTGCACCTGAACAAGGTGATGGCGCTGGCCGCCGGCCGCCGCGAAGCGCGCCAGGTCGTGCTCGACGTCTGGCGCATCGGCTAGCTCACGGCTCTCAAGAAACAAAACTGAAGACGGCCAGTTTCCTGCGGCGGCCGCCAACGGATTGATACGAAAGCCCAGCGCGGCGGCGCGGCGCTTGAGGGCAGCGATGCTGCGCTCACGCTGCTGCTCCTCGTAGCGCTGCTGGCCTTGATCGACGAAGGCCTCGCCACGGGTCAGCATGAA
>JAUYAJ010000355.1 GCA_030693565.1 Rubrivivax sp. | reverse complement strand
GGCGTCAAGGCGGCGGCGGAAATCCTCAACATGCTGGGCAATTCGATCGAGACCGCCGTGCTCGACTACGTGCGCGAGGCCGACGGCGACCTGGCGCAGAAGATCATGGACAACATGTTCACCTTCGACGATCTGAACAAGATCGACGACAAGGGCATCCAGGCGCTGATGAAGGAAGTGCAGTCCGAGTCGCTGGTGGTTGCGCTCAAGGGTGCGACGCCCGCGCTGCGCGAGAAGATCTTCAAGAACATGTCGACGCGAGCGGCCGAAACCCTGCGCGAAGACCTGGAGGGCCGCGGCCCGGTGCGGCTGTCCGAGGTCGAGTCCGAGCAGAAGGAGATCCTCAAGATCGTCCGCCGCCTGGCCGAAGAAGGCCAGATCGTGATGGGCGGAGGCGGCGATGAGCAACTCGTCTAAGCCGATGTTCAAGAACATCCCGCCGCCCGAGGGCAGCAAGGCGGGCAATGCCTACACGCGCTTCATCCCGCGCGAGGAACTCGGCGACTTTGCCGCCTGGCGGCCCGATTCACTGTTCGACAAAGGCAACCCGACAGCGGGCAGCGCCGCACCTGGCGCGGCGCCCACTGCGGCCGAACCCGACAGCGCCGAGTGGCAGGCCCGCATCGCCGCCGCTCGCCAGGCCGGCTACCAGGATGGTTATCGCGACGGCCTGGTGGCGCTCGACGGTTTCAAGCAGTCCTACGCGACCCAGTTGTCGACCCAGCTCGGCCAGCTCGTCAAGAGCTTCGATGCCCAGCTCGACCGGCTCGACCACGAACTGGCGGGCAGCGTCGCCCGCACCGCCGTGCAACTGGCGCGCCAGGTGCTGCGCAGCGAACTGGCCAGCGACCCGGCGCTGATTGCCAAGGTTGCCGACGAAGCCATCAACGCCGTGCTGCTCAGCGCGCGCCACATCAGCGTCCATGTGCATCCACTGGACTTGCCGCTGGTCGCCGCCGGCGCCGCCGAGGCATTGCAGGCACGCGGCGCGCGCTTGCTGGCCCACGCCGGCGTCGAGCGCGGTGGCGTGCTCGTCGAGTCCGACGCCGGCGCCGTCGATGCACGCATTGGCATCCGCTGGGCCAAGGCCGCCGCGGTGCTGGGCACGAACGAGGCCTGGGACGCACCGGACGCCACCGGCGCTGAGGATGACACCGAGGTCGAGGCTGGCGCCGATGCCGACGCCGATGCCGACGAAGACCAGGAGTCCGGCACATGAACGCCCAGCCCAGTGGCAGCGAGCGCCGAGCCGTGCGCTGGCAGCGCTACCAGGCCGAACTGATCGAGCATGCCTCGGCACACCAGACGCTGGACGCCGTCGGCACGCTGCTGCGCGTCACCGGCCTGGTGCTCGAAGCCACCGGCGTGCGCGTACCGGTCGGATCGGTCTGCGAACTGCGCACCGAAGGCCAGCCGCCGGTGCTGGCCGAGGTGGTCGGATTCAACGGCGACCGTGCCTTTCTCATGCCCACCGGCGAACTGCACGGCCTGACCAGTGGCGCCCGCGTCGTGCCACGGCCGACGCCCCAGCAGGCACCGCGCTTTGGCGCCGAAGGCCAGCGCTGGCGGCGCAGTGAAGACCGCGGCCTGCACCTGCCAATGGGCGACGGCCTGCTCGGCCGCGTCGTCGACTCGCATGGCGTGCCGATGGACCGCGCCGGCCCGCTCGACCGCGTGACCCCGGCGCCGATGACCCGGCGCCCGATCAACGCCATGGACCGTGACCCGGTGCGCCGACCCCTGGACACCGGCGTGCGTGCCATCAACGCCTTGCTCACCGTCGGCCGCGGCCAGCGCATCGGCTTGTTCGCCGGCACCGGCGTGGGCAAGTCGGTGTTGCTGGGCATGATGGCGCGTTACACCGAAGCCGACGTCATCGTCGTCGGCCTGATCGGCGAGCGCGGCCGCGAGGTCAAGGAATTCATCGAAGACATCCTGGGCAACGAAGGCCGGCGCCGGTCGGTCGTCGTCGCCGCGCCGGCCGACTCGCCGCCGCTGGTGCGCATGCAAGGCGCCAGCTATGCCACCGCGATCGCCGAACACTTCCGCGACCGCGGCCAGCATGTGCTGCTGCTGATGGACAGCCTGACCCGCTACGCGATGGCCCAGCGCGAGATCGCGCTGGCCATCGGCGAACCGCCGGCCACCAAAGGTTACCCGCCGAGCTGTTTTGCCAAGCTGCCGCAGCTGGTCGAGCGCTCGGGCAACGGCCTCAACGGCGTCGGCTCGATCACCGCCTTCTACACCGTGCTCAGCGAGGGCGACGATCCGCAGGATCCGATTGCCGACGCCGCGCGCGGCATCCTGGACGGTCACATCGTGCTGTCGCGCGAGCTCGCCGAGTCGGGCCACTTCCCCGCCATCGACGTCGAACGCTCGATCTCACGCGTGATGACCTCGGTGGCGACGCCCGACCACATCGCCGCTGCGCGCCGCGTGCGTCAGCTGCTGTCCAAGTACAACAAAGCGCGCGACCTGATCCAGCTCGGCGCCTATGTGCCCGGCCACGACATCGAGCTCGATCACGCCGTTCGCCTGCAACCGCAGATCACCGCCTTGCTGCAGCAAGACATGCACCAGCACGCACCACTCGACGACAGCCGCGCCCAGCTCGGCGCCTTGATCACCCAGTGATCCGAACCCTTCCAGGCGCCTCCTCCCGATGACCTTGCCCGCCCTCGAAACCCTGAACCTGCTGCTCGACCGCGCGATCGGCGACCGTGACCAGGCGCAAACCGTGCTCCAGCGCGCCGAAGAGGCCCAGCGCCGCCAGCAGTTGCAGGCCGAACAACTGGCCGGCTACCGCAGCGAATACCTGGCGCGCTGGACCAGCGCCTTCAATCGCCCGGCCGCGGTCGAGATCGTCCAGTGCTACCGCAGCTTCATGGAACGTCTGGACGAAGCGGTGGCCCAGCAACAGCGCCAGTCTGCCGCGGCCGACGCCGCAGCTCAGGGCGCGCGCATCGTCCTGGTGCAGTGCGAGACCCGCGCCGCCTCGGTGCGGAAACTGATCGAACGCCGGCAATCCGAGCACCAACGTGTGCTCGACCGCCGCGACCAGCGGCAGACCGATGAAGCCGCCCAACAATCCGTCTGGCGCGCAACACAGGGCGCCGAACTGACGTCCCACTCCTGAGGATTGCGATGCTCAACCTGGCCCCCGCCGTGACGGCCGCGCCGTCGACCCCCGCCCCCGGTCCGCAAGCACCCACCCCTGCCAGCCCACCCGGCAGCTTCGCGCGCCAGCTCAACCAGGCAGCGGCAACGCCAACGCCAACGCCAACGCCATCCAAGCCGTCGACGGCCCTAGCGCGCGCCGAAAGCGACGCAGCCGCCAAGCGCAGCGACACGCCTGCGACAGCGGAAGGCAAAACGGCTGCCGCTGAGGTCGAGCCGAGCGTCGAAGCGAACCCGCCGCACGACACCGCTGACCGACAAGCGGCCACAGCCGACGACACCGATGGCCTGCCGGCCGACCCGGCGACTTGGTTGGCCGGCCTGCTGGCCCAGGCCGGTGCGCCAGCGGCGCAGCCGACCGACGCACCGCCACGGGCGACCAACACGCGCGCCAAAGGCACCGCCGCCGACATCCGGGCGGCGTCGAGCGACGCGCTGATGCACGACACGCGAGTCACGTCCAGCGAGCCGGAAGCACGCAGCGAAGGCTTTGCCGCGTTGTTGGGCGCGGCGCCGGCGGCAAGTGCGGGCGCCGAAGCGCTGCCGACCCCAAGCCCCACGCTGGCGCTGGCGGCCGCCACGGCGCCGGGCCACGCCGCAGCAACGGTCACTGGTGTCGCCGCCGGCGCCCTGCCCGTCGATGCCCGAGTCGACGCACGCGTCGATTCGCCCGACTTCGCCGCTGCGCTGGGCACCCAGCTCAGCGTGCTGGTCAAGGACGGTGTCCAGCATGCACGGCTGCACCTGAATCCTGCCGCGCTCGGTCCGATCAGCGTGCAGATCGCGCTCGACGGCCAGACCGCCCAGGTCCACATGGTGGCCGAACAGGCGCTGACCCGCCAGGCGCTGGAACAAGCCATGCCGGCGCTGGCCAGTGCACTGCGCGAGTCCGGCCTGACCTTGACCGGTGGCGGTGTCTTCGAGCAGCCGCGCGACCCCGGCCAGCAACAGGCGCAGGACGGGCCTGGCCACAACCTTGCCGCCGACGCCGAGCCGGTTGCCGTCGCCTTGCCGAGCGTTCGCGCGCCACGCGGAGTGCTCGACGTCTTCGCCTGACGTCAGCGCTTGACGGCCGGCCTGCCATCGCCTGGCCGGTCGGCTGGACGGCGCGTTCATGCCGCTCCCTTGAAATAGCGGCCACCCGCCAGGCCCGGTTATGCCCGGCTTTCGGGCCGCTTTTCATGGCTTGAGCCGGGCGCGCGCTCCGAATAATCCTTCGTTATGCCAGTGACTGCGACCGGGCCGGTCGCGGGTCACGCCACATGATGAAGGAGATCCCATGTCCGCAGCCGCAGTCGACGCCGCCGAAGCGCCCAAGAAGGGCAGCAAGAAGATGATCATCATCATCGCTGCCGCCGTGTTGCTGCTTGGCGGCGGTGGCGGCGCCTTCATGATGATGAAGAGCAAGGCAGCGGCTGCCGCGGCCGCGGCGGAGGCCGAGGGCGAGGATGCCGGCCCGGCGCATGCGGCGTCGCCGCGCGACCCCAAGAAGGTTCCGACCTTCGCGCCGCTGGAGCCCTTCACGGTCAACCTGGCCGACCGCGACGCCGAACGTTACGCCCAGATCGGCATCACGCTGGAACTGGACGACCCCAAGAATGGCGAGCTCATCAAGAGCTTCATGCCGGTGATCCGCAACAACATCTTGATGGTGTTGGCCGACAAGACCGCGGCTCAACTGTCGGAACGCGACGGCAAGACCAAGCTGGCACAGCAGATCCGCCGCGAGACCTCGCGTGCGCTCGGCTACGAGGTTGAGGAGCCCGAAGAGGACAGCGAAGAAGCCGACGAAGCGCCGAAGAAGAAAAAGAAGAAGAAAAAGGCTGCTCCGGCCTTGCCGGTGACTGCCGTGCACTTTTCCAACTTCATCATCCAGTGAGCTGCGGCGCATGAAGTCCTCGGCCTTGCTCGTCTCTGCGCTGCCTGACTGTCAGGCCAGGCAGCCGCGGCAGCCGTTGCCGGGAGGACTGCTGTGAATCAGCAAATCCTGTCCCAGGACGAAGTCGATGCATTGCTCCAGGGCATCACCGGCGAGAGCCAGAAGCTCGAGGAAGAGGAACACAGTACCGAAGCGGTTCGGGACTACGACCTGGCCAGCCAGGAACGCATCGTCCGTGGTCGCATGCCGACCATGGAGATCATCAACGAGCGCTTCGCTCGCAACATCCGCATTGGCCTCTTTAACCTCATTCGCAAGTCGCCCGAAGTCTCGATCGGCGGCATCAAGGTGCAGAAGTACAGCGCGTTCCTGCGCGAGATCGTGGTGCCGACCAACTTCAACCTGGTGTCGGTCAAGCCCTTGCGCGGCAGCGGCCTGATCGTCTGCGACCCCAGCCTGGTGTTCGCGGTGATCGACGCCCTGTACGGCGGCAACGGCAAGTTCCACACCCGCATCGAGGGGCGTGACTTCTCGGCCACCGAACAGCGCGTCATCCAGCGTCTGGTCGAAACCATCATCGGCGAG
>JAUYAJ010000354.1 GCA_030693565.1 Rubrivivax sp. | reverse complement strand
TGCTGCTCAAGCCGGAGATCCTGCAAAAGAGCTGGATCCTGCGCAAGCTGCTCTATCCGATGGACGAGATCGCGGCGATGGAGTTCATCCTCGAGAAGATGAAGGCGACCAAGAACAACCTCGACTTCTTCGACATGATGCGGCGCGGCGGCTGAGTCGCAGCATCAGATACAATTTCGGGTTTTTCGCCCCCCAGGAAAGTGCACCCCGCCCAGGCGGCTGGCGTGTGGCTCCCACAACCGCCGTGAAGGCAAAGAGGCTCCCATGAAAGAAGGCATTCATCCCAACTACCGCGAAGTCTGCTTCGTCGACCTGTCCAACGGCTTCAAGTTCGTCACCCGCTCGTGCTTGCAGACGAAGGAGATGATCAAGATGGAAGACGGTCGCGAGCTGCCGCTGATGAAGCTGGAATCCACCAGCGAGACCCACCCTTTCTACACGGGCACACAAAAGAGCATCGACAACCTGGGTGGCCGGGTCGAGAAGTTCCGCAACAAGTTCGCCCGCGTCGGCCTCAAGAAGCCGTCGGCGACCTGAGCGACGAGGTGTTCTGCACCGCGACAAAGGCAGCTTCGGCTGCCTTTTTTGCTGGCCGGTCGGCTCGGGCATCATCGCTGGCGTGAGCAACCCCACCCCTGCCCTCGTCACCCAGCGCGGCGCACGCCGCCTGCCGCGGCTGGCGCTGCTGATCCTGTGCGCGGCCTACGTGCTGCCGGGCACGCTCGACCGCGACCCCTGGCGCAACGCCGACATCGTCGCCTTCGGTCAGATGGTGGCGATGGCCGAAGGCCGCACGTCCTGGCTGGCGCCGGCGCTGGGCGGGGTCGCCGGTGACGCCGCGCTGCTGCCGCACTGGCTGGGCGCTGTCTTCATCACCTTGCTGTCACCAGCCCTGGACAGCGCAGTGGCCGCCCGGCTGCCCTTCGCGCTGCTGCTGGCGCTGTCGCTGGCGCTGGTCTGGTACACCACCTTCCACCTGGCGCGCACCGAAGCCGCCCAGCCAGTGCCATTTGCCTTCGGCGGCGAAGCCGAGCCGGTCGACTATGCGCGCGCCATCGCCGACGCCGCCGTGCTGGCGCTGATCGCCACGCTGGGCTTGCTGCAGCTCGGTCACGAAACGACGCCCGAGCTGGTCCAGTTGTTCGGCGTCAGCCTGTTTCTCTATGCGCTGGCGTCGGCGCCGTTCCGCGACCTCCAGCCCCGGCTGGCGCTGGTGGCAGCGCTGGTGGTGCTGGCCGGCAGCGGCGCGCCCAGCATGGCGCTGGCAATGGGCCTGGGCGGCAGCATCGTCTGCGCGCGCTCAGGCTACGACCGCGTGCGCGTGTTCGCGCGCTGGGTGCTGGCCGCCACGCTGGTGGCATTGCTGCTGGCGAGCTGGCTGGGCGCCTGGCGCTGGCGTGCCGAGGCCCTGGACGGCGCCGACCTGCTGAGCATCGCGCGCCAATGGCTGTGGTTCATGTGGCCGGCCTGGCCGCTGGCGCTGTGGACGCTGTGGCGCTGGCGCCAGCATCTGATGCACCGCCATCTGGCCGTGCCGCTGGTGGCGGTGGGCGTGGCGCTGGTGTCCAACGTCGTCATGGGCGGCTCGGACCGCGCCTTGCTGCTGGGCTTGCCCGGCATGGCGGTGCTGGCGGCCTTCGGACTGCCGACGCTGCGGCGCAGCACGACGGCGGCGATCGACTGGTTCTCGATGTTTTTCTTCAGCCTCTGCGCAGTCGCCGTCTGGGTCATCTACGTCGCCGTGCTGACCGGCGTGCCGGCCAAGCCGGCGGCCAACGTCGCCAAGCTGGCGCCAGGCTTTGACGCCAGCTTCTCGGTCGTCGAGCTGGCATTGGCGGCAGCTGCGACCTTGGCGTGGTTATGGTTGCTGCGCTGGCGCACCGGCCGCCATCGCGAAGCGGTGTGGAAGAGCATGGTGTTGCCCGCCGGTGGCGTGGCCTTGTGCTGGCTGCTGCTGATGACGCTTTGGTTGCCGCTGCTGGACTATGCGCGCAGCCCCAGGCCTTGGGTGGCGCTGCTGGCGACCCGGGTTCCGCCGGCGTCCTGCCTTGCCGCACCCGGCCTGGCGCCGCCCTTGACGGCTGCACTGGAGCACTTTGGCCGCTACCGGGTCGATGCCCGGCCGCAAGCGCTGGACAGCGGTGCTTGCGAGCTCTGGCTGCAGGTGCAGCGTACGCGGGCCACGCCGCAAGCGCCGGTCGGCTGGGAATTGGTCGGCAGCTTCCAGCGCCCGACCGACCGCGACGAAGTCACCGCCGTGTTCCGGCGCACGCCGGCGCCTTGACGATCAGGCCGCGGCGGCCTCGGTGGCCGGCTGCGCAACCTGGCGCCGCACCCGGGCGGCGGGGAAGACGAGCTTGAATCGTGAGCCCTTGCCCAATTCGCTGTCGATGTCGATCTCGCCGCCATGCCGCTGCACCACATGCTTGACGATCGACAGCCCCAGGCCGGTGCCACCGGTCTCGCGCGAACGGCTGCTGTCGGCGCGGTAAAAGCGCTCGGTCAACCGCGCCAGGTGTTCCCGCGCAATGCCCGGCCCGCTGTCGCTGACTTCGATCTCGGCGCCGCCGTCGCTGCGCCAGAGCCAGCGCACGTCGACGCGACCATCGGCCGGTGTATAGCGCACGGCGTTGTTGACGAGGTTGGCCAGCGCGCTGAACAGCTCGACTTCGCTGCCGGCCAGTTCGGCGTCATCGCCACCGGCAAACACCAGCGTGTGCCGACCCCCTGACAGTGCCACGCCGTCGGCGCGTGCACGCGCCATCAGCGGCGCCACCGGCAGCCAGCGGTCAGGCGCCGGGCGCGGACTGCCTTCGAGCTGCGCCAGCGTCAGCAAGTCGTTCACCAGCGCCTGCATGCGGTCGGTCTGCTGCGCCATCAGCGCCAGCACATGCTCACGTTCGCCGTCGGCCAGCGGCAGCGTCGCCATCGTCTCGACGAAACCCGCCAACACCGTCAACGGCGTCTTGATCTCATGCGAGACGTTGGCGACGAAGTCGCGCCGCATGGCCTCGGCGCGCTCGCGTTCGGTGACGTCCTGGGACAGCACCAGTCGCTTGCGATGGCCGTAGGGCCGCACCAGCACCGACAAAGTGCTCAGGCCGCCGGGCCCGGCGAACACCACCGGCTCGGCAAAGTCACCCTCCAGCAAGTACGCGACGAAGGCCGGCGATCGCACCAGGTTGGTGAGCCGCTGGCGCAGGTCGCGCACCGGGTCGAGACCGAAGTGGTCGGCGGCAACGCGGTTGCACCAGTCGATCTGGTCGTTGCGGTCGATCATCATGACGCCGTTCGGCGACGCCTCGATCGCCGACAAGAACTGCTCGAGGCGGCCGCGCTCGGCCTGCAAGGCTTGTTCACGGGCGCGCAGGCTGCGCTCGATCCGGTAGGCGATCTCGCCCCAGAAGCCGGCGTCGCGCGGCGCTTCGTCGCGCTGCTGGCCGCGCAGCCAGGCCACCAGGCGGCGACCGCGCAAGCCGTCGAGCACGATCACCAGCACGACGCCAACAGCGCCGCCGATCAACATGCCCAGCAAAGGCAG
Source organism: Rubrivivax sp. (assembly GCA_030693565.1). Lineage (GTDB taxonomy): Bacteria > Pseudomonadota > Gammaproteobacteria > Burkholderiales > Burkholderiaceae_C > Rubrivivax. The sequence continues at coordinate 1,761 of JAUYAJ010000354.1, read as the reverse complement.
CTTGACCAGGTGGCCGGCCAGCATGCCCAGGCCGCCGCCGACCACCAGCGCCAGCATGGCGCCCAGAATCCGAGGCAGCAACCAGCTCATGGCCGCGGCGCCGCCAGCCGGTAGCCGGCACCGCGGACGGTTTCGATCAGCCCGGCACACTGCACCGGCGTCAAGGCCTCGCGCAAGCGCTTGACGTGGACGTCGACCGTGCGCTCCTCGATGAACACATGGTCGCCCCAGACACGGTCGAGCAACTGGGCGCGGCTGTGCACGCGCTCGGGGTGGGTCATCATGAAGTGCAGCAGGCGAAACTCGGTGGGGCCGATCTTGACCTCCTGAACGCCGTCGTCCCGGTTGCGACTGACCCGGTGGGTGGCAGGATCCAGGCGCAGGCCGCCGACCTCGACGGCGCTGTCCAGCGCCTCGGGCGCCTTGCGCCGCAGCACGGCGCGGATGCGCGCCAGCAACTCCTTGATGGAGAAAGGCTTGGCCAGGTAGTCGTCGGCGCCAGCGTCCAGACCGCTGATCTTGTCTTCTTCGGCAGCGCGCGCGGTCAGCATGATCAGCGGCAGATCGCGCGTGCGGGCCTGGGCGCGCCAGCGCTTGGCCAGCGTCAGGCCAGACTGGCCGGGCAGCATCCAGTCGAGCAGCACCAGATCAGGCAGCACGCTGTCGATCGCCGCCTGCGCCTGATCGGCGTCGCCGGCGATCGTGACGTCGAAGCCGGCATGGCGAAGGTTGATCGCCATCAACTCGGCAATCGCCGCTTCGTCCTCGACCACCAGCAAGCGGGCCATCATGCAGCGGCGCTCAACGGATGACGTCTTCGACCGCCTCCAAGGGGTGATGGCGGACATCCTTGCCCTTGACGACGTAGATGATGGCCTCGGCGAGGTTCTTGGCGTGGTCGCCGATGCGCTCGATGGCCTTGGCGACGAAGATCAGGTCGATGCTCGACGAGATCGTGCGCGGGTCTTCCATCATGTAGGTGATGAGCTTGCGCAGCAAGCCATCGAACTCCTGGTCGATCTGATCGTCCTGCTTGAGCACTTCGAGCGCGCGCACCGTGTCGAGGCGGGCGAAGGCGTCGAGTGCCTTGCGCAGCTGCGCAATCGCCAGCTCGGCCTCGAAGGCCAGATCGGCCACCGGCAGACGCAGTCGGCTCGACACGCCGGTGTTGATCAGGCGCTGCACGGTGCGGGCGATGCGCGCCGCTTCGTCGCCGACACGCTCGAGGTTGGCGATCGACTTGCTGACCGCGATCAGCAGCCGCAGATCGCGCGCCGTGGGCTGGCGGCGCGCGATGATCGCCGACAGGTCGGCGTCGATCTCGACCTCCATGGTGTTGACGCGCTCTTCGATCTGCAGCACCTGGCTGGCCGTCTCGCCGTTGAAATGGGCGAGCGCGAACATCGCCTGCACGACCTGGGACTCGACCAGACCGCCCATCTCGAGCACGCGGCCGGAGATGCCGCTCAACTCGGCGTCGAACTGGGTCGAAAGATGTTTGTCGCTCATGGGTTCTCCTTCAGCCGAAACGACCCGTAATGTAGTCCTCGGTCTCTTTGCGCTTGGGTTTCATGAAGATGTCGCGAGTGGCGCCGAACTCGATCAGCTCGCCCAGGTACATGTAGGCCACGTGGTCGGAGACCCGCGCCGCCTGCTGCATGTTGTGGGTGACGATCAGCACCGTGACCTTCTGCTTGATCTCGCCGATCAGCTCTTCGATCGAGCCGGTGGCGATCGGGTCGAGCGCCGACGTGGGTTCGT
>JAUYAJ010000352.1 GCA_030693565.1 Rubrivivax sp. | reverse complement strand
CTCGCCGCCCAGGATGACGTAGTTGACCTTCTTCAGGTCGGCCAGCACGCGCCCGCCGGCGTAGCTGATCGAGCTTTGCACGTCTTCGCGCATCTCGCGCAAGGTGTCGGCGAGCCGGCCCTTGATGGGTTCGAGGATGCGCTTGCCCTCGACGTGTTTGTATTCGCCCTTGTTGAAGTCGCTGGCGCTGCCGTAGTACTCCTTGAAGCGCTGGCCGTCGACCTCGACGATCTGGCCCGGGCTCTCTTCATGGCCGGCGAACAGCGAGCCCACCATCACCAGGGTGGCGCCAAAGCGCACGCTCTTGGCGATGTCGCCATGGTGGCGGATGCCGCCGTCGGCAATGATGGGCTTGGTGGCCACGCGGGCGCACCACTTGAGCGCGCTGAGCTGCCAGCCGCCGGTGCCGAACCCGGTCTTGAGCTTGGTGATGCAGACCTTGCCCGGGCCGACGCCGACCTTGGTGGCGTCGGCGCCCCAGTTCTCCAGGTCGATCACCGCCTCGGGCGTGGCCACGTTGCCGGCGATGACGAAAGCCTGCGGCAGCCGGCGCTTGATGTGATCGATGGCCTTGCGCACGCTCTCGGCATGGCCGTGGGCGATGTCGATGGTGATGTAGTCGGCGCCCACGCCTTCGGCCGCCAGCCGGTCGATGACGGCGAAGTCGGCCGGCTTGACGCCCGAACTGAGGGAGACGAACAAGCCCTGCTCGCGCATGCGCTTGGCATAGGCGACGCTGTCGAGGTCGAAGCGGTGCATGACGTAGAAGTGACCGCTGCGCGCCAGCGCCTGGCTGATCGGCTCGTCGATCACCGTCTTCATGTTCGCCGGCACCACTGGCAGCGCAAAACGGCGGCCGCCGAATTCCACCGAGGTGTCGCACTCGCTGCGGCTGTCGACGCGGCATTTGCGCGGCAGCAGCAGGATGTTGTCGTAGTCGAAAATTTCCATCATCAGGCTCCGTGAGCGGCACAAAGAGAGCGCTTGATCTGGAGCCCGGCGGACCGGCGCTGCCGGTCAACGATGCCGGGCGCCAATGTTTGGGCCCGGTTGCCCATTTTACGCAGGCCGTGCGGGTGGCAGTGCCGCTCCTAGAATCGGCCCATGCCTTTCGACGCCTTGCACGACCAGCCGACGCTGCCGCCGCACGAAGCCGCGGCCAGCCCGCTGCTCAAGAACCTGAACCCCGAGCAGCGCGCCGCGGTCACGCTGCCGGCCGCGCCGGCGCTGATCCTGGCCGGCGCCGGTTCGGGCAAGACGCGCGTGCTGACGACGCGCATCGCCTGGCTGATGCAGACCGGCCAGCTCTCGCCGGGCGGTGTGCTGGCGGTGACCTTCACCAACAAGGCCGCCAAGGAAATGCTGACCCGGCTGGGCGCGATGCTGCCGGTGGCCGTGCGCGGCATGTGGATCGGCACCTTCCACGGCCTGTGCAACCGCTTTCTGCGCGCGCACTGGAAGCTGGCGAACCTGGCCCAGGGCTTCCAGATCCTCGACAGCAGCGACCAGCTCTCGGCCGTCAAGCGTGTCATCAAAGGCATGAAGCTTGACGAAGAGCGCTTCGTGCCCAAGCAGGTGACCTGGTTCATCGCCGCGCGCAAGGAAGAAGGCGAGCGCCCGCGCGACGTCGAGATTCGCGACGAGCAGACGCGCAAGCTGGTCGAGATCTACCAGGCTTATGAAGAGCAGTGCCAGCGTGAAGGTGTGGTCGACTTCGCCGAGCTGATGCTGCGCAGCTACGAGCTGCTGCGCGACAACGACCCGCTGCGTGAGCATTACCAGCGCCGCTTTCGCCATGTGCTGGTCGACGAATTCCAGGACACCAACCGGCTGCAATACGCCTGGCTGAAGATGTTCGCGCCGCCCGGCGCCGGCCAGGGCGTGCTGGCGGTGGGCGACGACGACCAGAGCATCTACGCCTTCCGCGGCGCGCGCGTGGGCAACATGGCCGACTTCGAACGCGAGTACGGCGTGCGCCACGTCATCAAGCTGGAGCAGAACTATCGCTCTTTCGGCCACATCCTGGACAGCGCCAACCAGCTGATCGCCAACAACAAGCAGCGCCTGGGCAAGAACCTGCGCACCGACGCCGGCCCGGGCGAGCCGGTGCGCGTGTTCGAATCGACCAGCGACTACGCCGAGGCGCAGTGGTTTCTTGAAGAGGCGCAGCAACTGCACCGCGGCGGCCTGGCGCGCAGCGAGATCGCGCTGCTCTACCGCAGCAATGCGCAAAGCCGGGTCATCGAAAGTGCGCTCTTCAACGCCGGCGTGCCTTACCGCGTCTATGGCGGGCTGCGCTTCTTCGAGCGCGCCGAAATCAAGCACGCGCTGGCCTACCTGCGGCTGCTTGAGAACCCGCACGACGACACCAGCTTTTTGCGCGTCGTCAACTTCCCCACCCGCGGCATCGGCGCGCGCACGCTCGAGCTGCTGCAGGACGCGGCGCGAGCCAGCGGGCGCAGCCTGGTGCAAAGCGTCGGCGCGGTGGCCGGCAAGGGCGGCGCCAACCTGGTGGCCTTCGTCGCCCTGATCGACGCCCTGCGCGAGAGCACGCGCGGGCTGACGCTGCGCCAGATCATCGACCAGATGCTGGCCGCCAGCGGCCTGGTCGCTTTCTATCGCCTCGACAAGGAAGGCCAGGACCGGATCGAGAACCTGGACGAGCTGGTCAACGCCGCCGAGTCCTTCGTCACCCAGGAGGGCTTTGGCAAAGACGCCGTGGCCTTGCCGATCGACGAGCAAGGCGCCAGTGCGGCGCTGGCCCAGGGGCCCGACGCCGAGACCGGCGAGATCATGAGCCCGCTGGCCGCCTTCCTGACCCATGCGTCGCTGGAAGCTGGCGACAACCAGGCCCAGGCCGGCGCTGACGCGATCCAGTTGATGACGGTGCATTCGGCCAAAGGGCTGGAGTTCGACGCTGTCTTCATCACCGGCATCGAGGAAGGCCTGTTCCCGCACGAGCAGTCGCTGTCCGACGCCGACGGCGTCGAGGAAGAGCGGCGCCTGATGTACGTGGCGATCACGCGTGCCAGAAAGCGCCTGTACCTGAGTTTCAGCCAGACCCGCATGCTGCACGGGCAGACGCGCTACAACGTCAAGAGTCGCTTCTTCGACGAGTTGCCCGAAGAGTCGCTGAAGTGGATCACGCCCAAGACCGGCGGTTTCGGCTCGGGTTTTGCCCGCGAATACCAGAACGCCTGGTCGCGCGGCAGTGGCCTGGGCTCGATG
>JAUYAJ010000347.1 GCA_030693565.1 Rubrivivax sp. | reverse complement strand
CGCCGGGCAGCGCCGGCGCAGCGCCCGCAGGCGCAGCGCCGGCGCCCTGGGCATCGACCGCCGGCCCCGCTTCCCGCAGCGGCCGCTGACGCGAGGACCCCATGCTGGCCAAAATCATCCAGTGGTCGGGCGGGAACCCGTTCCTGATCCTGCTCGCCACGCTGTTCATCGTCACCGGCGGCGTCGTCGCGGTGATGAAAACACCGCTCGACGCGCTGCCCGACCTGTCGGACGTGCAGGTCATCGTCTACACCGAGTACCCGGGCCAGGCGCCGCAGGTGGTGGAAGACCAGGTGACCAACCCGCTGACGACCGCGATGCTGGCGGTGCCGAAGTCCAAGGTCGTGCGGGGCTTCTCGTTTTTCGGCGCCTCGTTCGTCTATGTCATCTTCGAGGACGGCACCGACATCTACTGGGCGCGCAGCCGGGTGCTGGAATACCTGAACTTCGCCGCCAGCCGCATGCCCCGGGGCGTGGCGCCGTCGCTGGGCCCCGCCGCTACCAGCGTCGGCTGGGTCTATCAGTACGTGTTACTGGCCAAGAACAAGACGCTGGCTGAATTGCGCACCATCCAGGACTGGTACGTACGCTACCAGTTGACCAAGGCGCCCGGCGTGGCGGAGGTGGCGTCGATCGGTGGCTTTGTGCAGACTTACCAGGTCACCGTCGACCCGCTCAAGCTGCGAAGCTACGGTATACCGCTGATGAAGGTGTCGCAGGTGATCCGCGACTCCAACCGCGACGTCGGCGGGCGCGTGGTGGAGATGGCCGAGACCGAGTACATGGTGCGCGGCCGTGGCTACCTGCGCGGCAAGGCCGACATCGAGATGCTGGTCGTCAAGAGCGAGGGCGGCACGCCGGTGCTGATCCGCGACATTGCCCGCGTCGAGATGGCACCTGACGAGCGGCGCGGCCTGTCCGAGCTCAACGGCGAAGGCGAGGTGGTGTCGGGCATCGCGATGTCGCGCTACGGGCAGAACGCGCTGGCGGTCATCCACAACATCAAGACCAAGGTCGGCGAAATCACGGCCGGCCTGCCCGAAGGCGTGACGATCGAAGCCGTCTACGACCGCTCGGAGCTGATCCACCGCGCGATCGCCACGCTGACGCGCACGCTGATCGAGGAAAGCCTGATCGTCGCGGTGGTCTGCGTGATCTTCCTGATGCATGTGCGCTCGGCGCTCGTGGCCATCCTGATGCTGCCGGTGGGCGTGCTGATCGCCTTCATCGCGATGCGCCTGCTGGGCATGAACTCGAACCTGATGAGCCTGGGCGGCATCGCGATCGCGATCGGCGCGATGGTCGACGCGGCGATCGTGATGATCGAAAACGCCCACAAGCACCTCGAGCGCCTGAAGCCCGATCACTCGGTGCGCGAGCGCGCCGACGCGATGCTGGGTGCGTGCAAGGAGGTGGGGCCGGCGCTGTTCTTCTCGCTGCTGATCATCACCGTGTCGTTCCTGCCGGTGTTCACGCTCGAGTCGCAGGAAGGCCGCCTCTTCTCGCCGCTGGCCTACACCAAGACCTTCGCGATGGCCGGCGCGGCGCTGCTGTCGATCACGCTGGTGCCGGTGCTGATGCTACTGTTCATCCGCGGCAAGATCATGCCGGAGAAGAAGAACCCGGTGAACCGCTTCCTGATCTATCTCTACGGCCCGGTCATCGCCGGCGTGATGCGCTGGAAAAAGACCACGATTGCGCTGGCGCTGATCACGCTGGCCGTGTCGTACTACCCCGCTTCCAGGCTGGGCAGCGAGTTCATGCCCACGCTCAACGAGGGCACGCTGCTGTACATGCCGGCCTCGCTGCCGGGGATGTCGATCACCAAGGCCGCGGAGGTCATGCAGACGCAGAACAAGATCATCAAGAGCTTTCCCGAGGTGAGCTCGGTCTACGGCAAGGCCGGGCGGGCCAACACCGCCACCGACCCGGCGCCGATCGAGATGTTCGAGACGGTCATCAACCTGAAGCCGCCCGCCGACTGGCGGCCGGGAATGACCACCGACAAGCTGATCGCCGAGCTGGACCAGGCGCTGCAGTTCCCGGGCGTGGCCAACGCCTGGACGATGCCGATCAAGGCGCGCATCGACATGTTGTCGACCGGCATCCGCACCCCCATCGGCATCAAGGTGTTCGGCAAGGACCTGGTCGAGATGGAGAAGCTCGCCAAGGAGATCGAAGCCGTCGTGAAGAACGTGCCCGGCACGACATCGGCGTTCGCCGAACGCCTGACCGGCGGCAGCTACCTCAACATCGAACCCGATCGCGAGCAACTGGCGCGCTACGGGCTGTCGGTGGGCGAGTTGCTGGAGGTGATCGGCACCGCGCTCGGCGGCGAGATGGTGACGACCACCGTCGAGGGCCGCGAGCGCTTCGGCGTGACGGTGCGCTACCCGCGCGAGCTGCGCAGCCACCCCGAGCAGATCGAGCGCGAGGTGCTGGTGCCCATCATGGGCGGGGCGATGGTGCCGCTGGGCCAGGTGGCCAAGGTGCTCGTCGCACGCGGCGCGCCGGGCATCCGCACCGAGAACGCGCTGCTGTCGGCCTACATTTTTGTGGACATCCGCGGCCGCGACATCGGCTCCTACGTGGCCGACGCGCGCAAGGCGGTGGCCGAGCAAATCAAGTTCCCGGCCGGCTACTACATCACCTGGAGCGGCCAGTTCGAGTACATGGAGCGGGCGGTCGAGAGGATGAAGATCGTCATTCCGGTGACGCTGCTGACGATTTTCCTGCTGCTGTACCTCAACTTCAAGCGGCTGACCGAGACCCTGATCGTCATGCTGTCGGTGCCCTTCGCGCTGGTGGGGGGCGTGTGGCTGATGTGGTGGCTCGACTACAACCTCTCGGTCGCCGTGGCGGTCGGGTTCATCGCGCTGGCTGGGGTCGCCGCACAGACCGGCGTGGTGATGCTGATCTACCTCGACCATGCCTGGGCGTCAGCCCGTGAGCGTTGCTGCGACGCGGGGCGACTGCCCGGCGCTGCCGACCTGTATGCCGCGGTGATGGAGGGAGCGGTCGAGCGCGTGCGGCCCAAGGTGATGACCGTCATGGCGATCATGGCCGGGCTGTTGCCGATCATGTGGGGCACCGGGGCCGGCTCGGAGGTGATGAGCCGCATCGCGGCGCCGATGGTCGGCGGGATGATTTCGTCGACGGTGCTGACGCTCGGTGTGATTCCGGCGCTCTACGCACTCGTCAAACAGTGGCAACTGCGGCGCGCGTCGCGGAACACGCCAGTGCCGCCAGCGGGCGGTGCGCTCTCCACGGTCAACGCCGAATGATGTCAGTCCTTTTTCTTCGCATTTTCAACCCAGAGATAACCGAGGACTCCAAAGGTGACACTGCCAGACCGTCTTCAACCACGATCATGCGCACCGGCAGCGCACCACATCCGCGTGCCGGCGCAGTGAGCTCGAACTTCGGCTCGCGCGGCGCTCGCGTCGGAAGCCGAAAATTCTCTCGGTCTCCGAGCCCGCCGATCATGTAGCGCTCGATTCCCGCTTGGCGCGCCTGGGCACTGCTGCTCTTCCTGCTGTTGTGGCTCGGCATGGGCCTGGACGCCGCCGCGCAGGCCAAGCCGCGCATCGAGAAGGCGGCCGACCTGCCGCGCTTCAGCTACAAGGTGGGCGGGCGGCTCGACGACATCGTGCGCTCGGCCGAGCGCTTCGCGCCACTGGGCGCGGCGATCCGGCGCGACACCGAAGGCGTGCTCTCGTCCTACGAGATCCCCGACAAGGCGACCCGGCGCGAGCTGCTCACGCTGCTGGCGGTGCTCGACCATCTGGGTGGCCGTCATGCCGCGGCGCTGGAGCGTGCCGAGGCGGTGCGCGCGCTGCAGGACAAACCGGCCGACAAGCGCTCTTCGGCCTGCGGCTGCGCGCCATGGCCGCGGCGGCGCAGGTCCATGGCCCCGCCGGCGAGGCTTTCCGCCATGCCGTGGCCGAAACGCTCGCGCGCGAACTGGGGACTTTGCCGCATGCGGTGATCGAAAACGACATCCGCGAACTCAAGGCGAGCGCTGAACTGATCGGCGAAGCGCTCATCCTGGGCCAGGTGCGCGAGGTGATGCAGCCCATCGCCAGCCAGAGCGGCGAGCTCAGCTCGGACTTCGCGCCCGGGCTGATCTTCGCGCGTTACTCGCTGCTGGCGACGCTGCCGCTCAAGGCCACGCTGGTCGAAGTTTTCGGCAGCTACCTGGCCGCCCACAAGGTGGTGAAGGCCGACATCTGGGCGGCGCGCGACGCCGTGCTGGCGCCTGGCGACGGCCGCGCGCCGTTCCACATCGCGGTCTGGGACAGCGGCGTCGACATCTCGCTGTTCGGCCCTCAGGTGCTGCGCGAGATGGTCGACCGCGCGGTGGCGCCGTTCACGAGCATCGAAGGGCGCGACGAGGACTACGCGGTCTGGCGCGACGGCAACATGGACACGCCTGTGCCTTGCGAATGGGTGGACTCCACCCACCCGAGCTACACGCTGTACACCAGCGGCACCACCGGCACGCCCAAGGGCGTGCAGCGCGACACCGGCGGCTACGCGGTGGCGCTGGCGGCGAGCATGAAGCACATCTTCATGGGTCAGCCCGGCGAGACCTTTTTCTCCACCAGCGACATCGGCTGGGTCGTGGGCCACAGCTACATCGTCTACGGGCCGCTGATCGCCGGCATGGCGACCATCATGTACGAAGGCCTGCCAACGCGTCCCGACGCCGCCGTCTGGTGGAGCCTGGTCGAGAAGTACAAGGTCACCGCGATGTTCAGCGCCCCGACCGC
>JAUYAJ010000344.1 GCA_030693565.1 Rubrivivax sp. | reverse complement strand
CGACGGCCTGACCCGCGGCGCCGCCCAGTTCGGCAGCAGCCTGTCGGCGCTGGCAGCGGCGCTGCCCGGCGACGAGCCCTTGAACAGCTTTGCCGCCGGGCTGAACGACGCCGTCGCCGCTGCTACATCGCTGAGCGCCGGTGCCCAGCAGCACAGCGCCGGCAGCGCCCAGCTCGAGGGCGGACTCGGCCAACTCGGCCAGGGCACGGCGCGGCTGCGCGCCGGTTTGGCACTGGTGGCCGACAAGTTGTCGAGCAACCCGGCCTTGCCCGGCGGCTCACCGGCCGGGCTGAGCGAGTCGGTGCAGCCGCTGATCGAAGTCGCCGCACCGGTGGCCAACCAGGGATCGGGGTTCGCGCCCAACTTCATCCCCTTGTCGCTCTGGGTCGGCGCCACCTTCTGCACTTTTCTGTTCGCCTATCGCGCCTTGCCCAGCGTGCTCGCGGCCGAGCCGACGCTGGCGCTGGTGCTGGGCAAGCTGGCGCTGCCGGCGCTGCTGGTCTGCGGCCAGGCGCTGCTGATGCTGTTGATGCTGTTCGGTGTGCTCGGCGTCGAGGTCCACAGCGTGCCGCGCTTCGTCGTCACGCTGCTGCTCACCGCGCTGGCCTTCCTGACGCTGATCTTCGCCCTCGTGCGCATCTTCGGCGACGCCGGCAAGCTGGTCGCGCTGGTGCTGCTGGTGCTGCAACTGGCCGCGGCCGGCGCCACGATGCCGATCGAGCTGACGACGCCATTCTTCCAGGCCATCCATCCCTACCTGCCGATGACCTGGGTCGTGCGCAGCCTGCGCATCGCGATGTTCGGCGCCTTCGAAGGCGCCTGGGCGTCGTCGGCCGCGGCGATCGCGGCGGTCGGCGTCGCCTGCATCGCGCTGGCAACCTGGTTCGGCCGCTGGCGCCCGGTCGACCCCGAGGCTTACCGGCCGCAGATCGAGACCGACTGAGCACCGTCTTTCGAGCCAAGCGCCGTGAAGCGACTCATCCCGAGGCTTGTTGGTTTTGACCATGGTGTTGAGCGTGGTCAGGAGCTTGCGCATGCAAGCCACCAGCGCCACCCTGGGCAAGTTGCCGGCAGTCAGCAGCCGGTCATGGAAGGTCTTGATTCGGGGTTGTGGCGTGCGGCGGTGAGCGTGGCCATGCAGAGCACGCGGCGTATCTCGAAACGCCCACCTTGCACGCGTCGTCGCCGCTTCGTGTGGCCCGAGTCATGGGCCATCGGAGCCACACCGACCAGGGCCCCAATTTCGCGTCGGTTGAGATTGCCCAGTTCGGGCAATTCGGCGATCACGGTGGCACTGGCCAGCGGGCCAGGTCGTCGCGGCGCACCGGCACGGCAGCGAACTCAGCGAGGATTCGGGCGTCGCTGCGGTCGGTCTTGGCCAGACGACCCATGGATTTGACAAAGTCGCGCGCCGGGCGGGGGTTGACCACCGCCACGGGCAAGCCCGCTGCCTGCAACGCGCAGGCCAGCGCCGCCTCGTAGCTGCCGGTGGCCCAACCACCACTGAGCAAGCAGACATGGTCTTCAGATCCCTTGCTTGTGAATGCGCTCTCGGACAAGCCGGCGCGCGTAACCGTTCGGGCTTCAGGAAGACCAGCACGCTGACCGTGCGCGATGTACTCAGTCACGGGCTTCGAAGCCGGCGCAAGCCGGCCTTGGCGAGGCACTGATCCAGCAAGTGCGGCAGGCACGGCGTGAGCACTTGAACGATCTGCCGGCCCACGGGGATGTCTGCGGGATCGACGTGCCGGGATCGAGACCCGTCATCGAGGTCAGGGACAGCCTGGCGCAGGCGCGGCACGAGCTGCGGATCGAGACTGTTCGCGTCCTTGGCGCTGCCACTGCAGTCGGCCCTGTTGCTCGCCCGCTTGCTCAATGCCTGCCCCCACGTTCCCGGCTTCGTCTACGCCGCCGCGGGTCTGGTCGAAGCGACCAGCACCATCGAGGTCGACTTGCGACCCCGCCGCGGCTCCAGGGCGCACTGCTCGTGCTGCGGCAAGGCTGCTCCCGGACACGACCTGCTGCCCGTGCGGCGCTTCGAGTTCTTCCCGATCTGGGGCGATGCCGTGATGTTGCTGCATGCCATGCGGCGCGTGCAGTGTCCCCGCTGCGGCGTCAAGGTCGAGCAGGTGCCCTGGGCCATCGGCAAACGCAGCCTGACCAAGACCCACATGTTGCACCTGCGCATCGGGCGCGCAAGCTGTCGTGGAAGGAGACGGCGTCGAGCCTCGGCACGGACTGGGATCAGGCCTGCCATGCGGTGGAGTACGTCGTCCAGTGGGGACTGGCGCAACGTGGGCTCGGGTCCTTGTGCACCATCGGCGTCGACGAGACCCACATCGCAACAGCCACAAGTTCCTGACGCTGGTCGACCAGATCGAGGCCGCCTGCGTGCGGCGGCTGTGGGTGGGCCGGGACCGCACCCAGCAAAGCTTAGAGAAGTTCTTCGCCCTCGTCGGAGAGCAGCTGGCCGGCAAGGTCGAGTTCGCCTGCCCGGACATGTGGCGCCCGTACCTGGAGGTCGTCGCCAGGCACTGCCCGCAAGCGCTGAACATCCTGGACCGCTTTCACAGCGGGGCCAAGCTGAACAAGGCGCGGGACGAGGTCCGTGCCGGCGAGGCACGGCGCATGCTGCGCCAGGGTTGCGAGCCGGTGCGAAAGAACAAGCGCTGGTGCCTGCTCAAGCGACCGGAGAACTCGACCGGCAAGCAAGACATCCGTCCGCGCGAGCTGCTGGCCTACAAGCTGAAGAGCCTGCGGGCCTGCCTTGTCAAGGAAGAGTTCGAGCTGTTCTGGGAGTACGACTCGCCGGCCTTCGAGGCCAAGTTCCTGGACGCCTGGTGCAAGCGAGCGATGCGCTCACCCATCGAGCCGGTGAAGAGGTTCGCCCGCACCGTGCGCACGCACCGGGAGCTGTTGCGCAACGACGTCAGGGCCAAGAAGCAGTTCTCCAGCGTCGTCATCGAAGGCCTGAACAACAAGGCCAAAGTCACACTGACAAAAGCGTACGGCCATCGGACGTTCAGGATTGCCGAACTCTCCCCGCATCACGTGCTTGGCAGGCTTCCGGGGCCAAGACCCGCCCGCAGCTTCTTCTGACGAAGCGAAGTTCCTGCGCTGCCGCCCTTCTGCGGGCCGCCAAGTTCGTCGAAGAAGCGGTAGCCGTTGCGGCCCGCGCTCTTCACCGCATAGAGCGCGGCGTCGGCGTGGGCGATAAGTTGCTCGCGGTCGCGACCATCCTGCGGGAACATCGCGATGCCCAGCGAAGCCCCCACCGCCAGTGCGTGTCCGTCGACCATCCGGCGCTGGCCGACGGCGACAACGATGCGCCGGGCGATCATTGCGACCTCATCGCGACCGGCCGCGTTGTCGAGCAGGACCACGAACTCGTCGCCACCCAGTCGCGCCACCGTGTCCGAATGGCGCACCAGCGCCTGCAAGTCCGCCGCCACGGCCTTCAGCAGGTGGTCGCCGACGGCGTGCCCCAGTGTGTCGTTGACCACCTTGAAGCGGTCGAGGTCGAGAAAGATCACCGCCGCGTTGCGGTCTTCGCGTTCGGTCTGGCCGATCAGCTGGCCCAGTCGCTCCAGCAGCAGCATGCGGTTGGGCAGGTCGGTCAGCGGGTCGTGGAAGGCCAGTTGGCGCAGACGCTCGCTGCTGCGCCAGCGCTCGGTGACGTCGCTGAACACCGAGACCCGGCGCCCCGGCGTTCCCAGTGCGGCGCTGATCGCCGTCACGGCCTGCCACACCAGGAAGACGCTGCCGTCGCGCTGCCGCGCCCAGGTCTCGCCTCTCCAGCGGCCGTGGGTGGCCAGTTCGCTGCGCATCTCGGCATGGAAGGCGTCGTCGTGGCGCCCGGCGTCGAGCAGGCTCGCGGGCCGGCCGACGACCTCGGCCGCCGGGTAGCCGGTGACCACCGTGAAGGCGGGGTTGACCGACAGGATGAGGTCCGTCTCGTCGGTGACCATGATCGCTTCGACGGTGTTCTCCACGATGCTGGCGGCCAGCCTGAGCTGGCCCTCGGCCTCCTTCAACGACGTGATGTCGATGACAAGCACGAAGAAGCCGAGCACGACGCCGTCGGCGCCGATGTCGGGGATGTAGTTCACCAGCGCGTAGGTCTGGCGGCCGTCGGCCATCGGCTGGCTGCGTTCGAAGCGCTGCGGCCGCCCCTGCAACACGGCGTCGATGTAGGGCTGGCTGAAGTGCAGCGTCGACGCGTCCATCAGGTCCTTGAGTTCGGCGCCGATCACCTCCTCGTGCGGTCGACCGAACCACTCCAGGTAGCCGATGTTGGCGAATCGGCAGCGCAATTCGCGGTCCCAGTAACCGACCTGTCCCGGCACGGCGTTCGTCACTGTCCTCAGGAAATGCTCGCGCTCGGCCACCGCCGCCGTGGCCTCGTCAGCACGGGAGCGCGCTTTCAGCAATTCAGCCTCAAAGCGGCTGCGCTCTCCGGCAACGAAGAAGACCCAGACCCAGCATTCGGCATCGCCGTCGCGGCGGCGCTCGCAGTTCACCAGCACCGGCAGGCGCTGCCCTTGGGTGTCCAGCAGCTGCAGGTGGATCTCGCGCACGCTGCCGTCCTTCAGCAGCATCGGCCAGACATGGGTCTGCAAGAACATGCGGCTGGGCAGCGGCAGCAAGTTGTCCAGCGGCTGCCCCAGCCAGACCTCGGCGCTGCCGCCGGTGACCTGCAGTGCGTTGCGGTTGAGCGCCAGGATGACACCCGCGCCATCGGTGACCAGCACCGGACAAGGCACCTCGTCGATCAAGAGCATGAGCTGCCCATCGGGTGCCCGCGCGCAGCGCTACTCGGCGCCGAAGCAGGACCGCATGGCATCGACCACGAGCTGCGGATGTGTCATGTGGCCGCAGTGGCCTGCCACCGGCAACACCCGCAAAGTGCTCCCGCGCAGATGGGCATGCAGGTACTCGCCCACGGCCAGCGGGGCCAGCGCATCCTCGCGGTGCTGCAGGATCAGGCAGGGCCGCGTGACGCGGGACAGGTCGGCGCGGTTGTCGGCGAAGAAGGTCGCGCGTGCGAATACCCGCGCCACTGCCGGCTCGGTCGAACAGAAGCTGTCGGACAGTTCGCCGGCGGTCTGCCCAGCGCCGTCGGCGCCCGCCACCACGGGGGCCAGGTATTGCGCCCAGCCGATGTAGTTCTGGTCCATCAGCGACAGCAGGCCCTCGAGATCCTCGCGCTCGAAGCCACCCATGTAGTGGGGTGGATCATTCAGGAAGCACGGCGACGGGCCGACCAGCACCAGCCGCTCGAACAGCTCGGGCCGCGCGATCGAAGCCAGCAGCCCGACGCTGCAGCTCACCGAATGCCCGACGAAGGTGACCCCCGAAGTCAGCCCGTACGCGTCGCAGACATCGAGCACGTCCTGCGCATAGCCGTTCAGCGAGGCATAGCGCCGGGCGTCGAAGGCGGCCAGGTCCGATTGGCCGCTGCCGACGTAGTCAAACAGGATCTGGCGGTGGCTGTCGGCAAAGGCCGGCGTGACGGCGCCCCACATCTTCTGGCTGCAGCCGAAGCCGTGCGCGTACAGCAGCACCGGGCCCTGGCTGCCGAGCATGCGGGTGTTGTTGCGTCTGGTGATGGTCATGTTCGTCTCCGGCGGTTCCTGGTTCCGCCCGATGACGAAGCTCGATGATTTCAGACCGCGTCAGCATCTTGCCTTGCACCGGCGGGCGCCGATCGCTGAAGATGGAACGCAAATGCCACCCTTCCCTCCGGTTGCAGCCCTCGCCGCGCGAGCCGCGCACTGGGGTGTGGGCGGGTCGACTTCGCCGCTGTCGCGGTGCAGCACCCTGCCGGGGCAGCCGCCCGCCCCACCACCGTCAGTCACAATGCCCCGCATGGACGCCACCGATGCCCTCCCCATCACCCACAACCTTGCGTCGTCGCGTTTCGAGACCGAAGTCGAAGGCCAGCTGGCCGTCTGCGTCTACCGGCGCCAGGGGGAGTTGCTGGACATGACGCACACCGGCGTGCCGCCGGCGCTGGAGGGCCGCGGCATCGCCGCCGCGCTGGTCGGTGCGACGCTCGACTGGGCGCGCGCCCAAGGCCTGCGTGTGCGGCCTTCGTGCAGCTACGTCGCCGTCTACATGCGGCGCCATCCGGCCACGCTGGACCTGCTGGAGTGAACGGCTGAAGTGATGCCGCGCCTGCTCGCCGGCGCCCTGCCGGCCGTGCAATGCGCCGAATGGCTCGCCGCCGTCGCGCCCGGCATCGAGTGGGTCGAGACCGCGTTGCACGGCTTGCTGCTGCCAGCCGGGCTGACCGATGCCGCCGTCCGACCCGGGCCAGGCCTTGCGCCTGCTGGCGCGCGCCGCCGAGCGCGGCTTCGTCACCGCCCAGCTGCTGCTGGGCCCGCTTCACGACGGCGAACGCCTGGGCCGGCGCGACCTCGTGCTGGCGCACCGCGGGTACGCGTTGGCCGCGCAGGCCGCGCAGGCCGCGCAGCGTCGAGGCCCGGGTCGCGCTGGCCACCGCCTATTGCCTCGGCCGCGGCAAGCCTAAGGATCCGGCCCAGGCCGTGCATTCGTACCGCGAGGCCGCCAAGCCCGGCGATGTCGGCGCCCAGCATGTGCTGGCGTCGATGTACGAGCGGGGCGACGGTGTCGATGCCGACCTGCCGCTGGCGCGCTACTGGTACGACATCGCAGCGCACAACGGCGACGAGGCGGCGCCCGGCAAGGTCAAGGAGATCGACGCCCGGCTGGCGGTGCGGCCGGGCTGAGCGACGCGCGGTTTTCGTCGCGGTCGCGGTCGGCCGGCTCGAGCAGGCGGAACTCGAAGCTGTCGCCCGGCGCCAGTTCGCGGCAGTGGCCGCGTCAGGCGATGATGATCGGCAGCGTCGTCGCCGCGGCGCTGGCGATGCTCAGCCGTCCAGCGTCGACGGCGATGTCCAGCGTGCGCTGGAACTGGCGCCACGAGCACGGCCGACTCGACCGCGCCAGCGCTCCAGCGGCCGAGTTGCGTGCGCTGCGCGCCGGCAGCCGCGAGCTTGCCAGTGGCCGGCAGGCGCTGGGCAGCGCACTGCGGCAGCGCGGCGACCGCGCGATGCAGCTGCGTGAAAGCAGCCAGCAGCTGGCCGAAGAAGGCGAACAAGCGCCTTTCGTCGGCGAACGCATTGCCAGCGCCGCCACCCCGCTGGCCCAGGGCAGGGCGCGGCTGCGCGAAGGGCTGGCGCTGGTGCAGGGCAAGCTGGCGCTGCCGTTGCTGCGGGTCTGAGGCCAGGCGCTGTTGATGCCTTTGATGCCTTTGATGCCGTTGATGCTGTTGATGCGGTTCGGTGTGCTCGGCGTCGAGGTGCACAGCGTGCCGCGTTTCGTCGTCACGCTGGTGCTGCTGGTGCTGCAACTGGCCGCCGCCGGCGCCACCATGCCGATCGAGCTGACGACGCCCTTCTTCCAGGCCATCCACCCCTACCTGTCGATGACCTGGGTGGTGCGCACCTTGCGCATCGCCATGTTCCGCGCTTTCGAAGGGGCCTGGGCGTCGTCGGCAGCGGTGATCGCTGCGGTGGCCGCCGCCTGCGTGGCGCTGGCCACCGCCTTCGGCCGCTGGCGCCCGGTCGACCCCGAAGCCTACCGGCCGCAGATCGAGACCGACTGAGCTCAGGGCGCGGCGGCGCCGCCACCCCCGCGGCCCGGCGCTGCGGCCAAGCGCAGCCGCAGGTCGCGCAGCACCGCCTCGTGGTGCCAGACCAGACTGTCCACCAGCGCCGCCAGCCGCGCCGTCTCACCAGCACGCACACATCGCTGCAATTCGGCGGCGACGCCGGCCAGCGCCTGGGCGCCGATCGTTCCAGCCGACGTGATCAAGGTGTGGGCAATGCCGCCAATGCCATCGACATCGCCGGCGGCCAGCGCCGCGCGCACGCTGGCGATGCTGTCGGCTTGCGTCTGCAGATAGCGCTCCAGCACCTTGTCGTAGAGGTCGGCGCGCCCCATGCAGCGCTGCAAGCCGAGCTCGAACGAAACCCCCTGCGCCCGCAGCGGCGCGCCGCCATCGGCCGCACTCTGGCGGCGCTGCGGCCGGTGGGCGCCGATCCAGCGCGCCAGCGTGGCGAACAGCTCGGCGGGGTCGAAGGGCTTGGCGATGTGGTCGTCCATGCCGACGGCCAGGCATTTCTCGCGGTCGCGCGCCATCGCATGGGCGGTCATGGCGATGATGGGCAGGGCCTGGAACCGCGGATCCTGGCGGATCAGCGTCGTCGCCTGGTAGCCGTCCATCACCGGCATCTGCACATCCATCAGCACGGCGTCGAAGCGCTGGCCCTCCAGCATCGCGAGCGCCTGCTGGCCGTTGACCGCCAGGCTGACGCGCATGCCGCCCACATCGGTCAACAGCTCGGCGGCGACGATCTGGTTGAACTCGTTGTCCTCGACCAGCAAGACCTCGCGGCCGCGCAGCAGCGCCGGTGCGCCGGGCCGGGCGCCGTCGGCAGCCGTGCGCGAGGCCACGCCCGCGCCGCCGCCGAACGCGGTGGCGATGGCGTCGACCAGCGTCGACGCGCTGACCGGCTTGGCCAGGCAGCCATCCATGCCCTCGTCGTGAGCGCGCCGCACCAGCGCTTCGTCACCGAAGGCGGTGATCATGATCAGCCGCGGCACACCGCCTGGCGGCGGCGTCTGGCGCAGGCGCTGCGCGAACTCGAAGCCATCGACCTGCGGCATCCTCCAGTCCAGCAACACCAGGTCATAAGGCTGATGCGGCGCGGCGCGGCGCAACTCGTCCAGCCCTTCAGCGGCCGAGCTCGCCAGCGCCGGCCGATAGCCCAGCCCGCGCAGCAAGTCGTCGAAGATGGCGCGCGAATTGGCGCTGTCGTCGACGACCAGGATGCGCAGCTCGCGCAGCGCGGCGTCGGAAAGGCGCACGCCGTCGTCGGCAGTCGCGCTGCGGCCAAAGGTGGCGGTGAAGTGGAAGTCGCTGCCTTTGCCGGGCTGGCTGCGCACACCGATCGTGCCGCCCATCAGTTCGACCAGCTGCTTGCTGATGGCCAGGCCGAGCCCGGTGCCACCGTAGCGCCGGGTCGTCGAAGCGTCGAGCTGGTTGAAGGGCAGGAACAGCCTGGCTGCCTGCGCCTCGTCCATGCCGACTCCGGTGTCGCGCACCGAAAAGCGCAGCATCACCCGGTTGTCGTCGGTCAGCATGCTCTTGACCGTGACGACGACGATCTCGCCCTGCGCGGTGAACTTGACCGCGTTGCCGCACAGGTTGATCAGCACCTGCTCGAGCCGCACCGAGTCGCCGACCAGCTGCTGCGGCACATCGGCGGCGGTGCTGAGCAGCAGCTCCAGCCCTTTTTCGTTGGCCTTGAGGCCGATGATGGCGGTGACGCGGTCGAGCACGCCCTGGAGCGCGAACTCGCGCACTTCCAGGTCGAGCTTGCCGGCCTCGATCTTCGAGAAATCGAGGATGTCGTTGAGGATCACCAGCAGCGACTCGGCGGCGCTGCGCGCCTTGCTCAGGTAGCCTTGCTGGCGCGGTGTCGGCTCGCTGCGCATAGCCAGTTCGGTCATGCCGATGATGGCGTTCATCGGCGTGCGGATCTCGTGGCTCATGTTGGCCAGGAACTCGCTCTTGGCGCGTGTCGCCGATTCGGCTTCGTCGCGCGCCTGTGCCAGCTCGGTCACCACCGCTTCGAGCTGCCGGGTGCGTTCGCTGACGCGGTCCTCCAGCTCGGCATTCAGGCTGCGGATCTCGGCTTCGGCGCGGTGGCGATCGGTGATGTCGAAGTTGACGCCAACCATGCGCTGCGCCTGGCCGGCGTCGTCGCGCACGATCACCGCTTCACCCCGGATGCGGCGCAGCGACCCGTCAGGGCGCTGAACGTTGAACTCGGCAACAAAATCACGTTCGCCGCGCAGCGCCGCCTGCACCTCGGCCTCGGCCGCGCGGCGCTGGTCGGGCACGAGCGCCGACGTCCAGGCCGCGTAGTCGCCGGCGAAGTCCTGCCGCCGCAAACCGTAGAGGCGGTACATCTGCTCGTCCCAGTCGAGCGCGTTGCGCGCCACATCCCAGTCCCAGATGCCGATGTTCAGCGCCCGCGTGGCCAGTTTCAGGCGTTCCTCGCTGTCCTGCAGGGCGCGGAAGCGGGCGTCGAGCATCGCTGACATGTCGTGCAGCGACGCCTTCAGCGACGCCAGCTCGCCAATGAACAAGGTGTTCGGTGCGTCGGCATCCCCATGGGCGTTTGCACCCACGCCAGCGGCGTAGCGGTGCACCGCCTGCAAAGGCTTGAGCAGCAAATGCCACAGCAGCAGATACAAGCACAGCACCAGCACGCCATCGAGCAGCAAGATGAACGCAAAGACCTGGCCACGCAAAGCCGCCAGGCCGGCATCGAGGTGGGCCCGCGTGCCATACAGCCGCAACTGGCCCAGGGTCTCGCCGCGAAACTCGATCTGTCGCTCCACCATCAGCAGGCCCTCGGCGGCCGGCTCGGTGCCCATTGCGCGCACGGCGCCGTCGCCATCGCGCGCCATCACCAAAGGGTCGCGCGCACTCAGCACCGCAAGGGCCAGCACTTCGCGCTCGCGCATGCCGCTGCGCAAGATCGACAACACCTGCGGCGTGTCCAGGTTCCACAGCGGCAGTTGCAGCGCAGCGGCCTGCTGGTCGGCGCTGATGCCGAGCGAGACGCCCAGCTCGCCCAGGCGGCGATCGCGCTCGCTCTGGTAGTAGACTGCCGCAAAGGCCGTCAGCAGCAGCGTGACCAGCGCCACCAGCGCAGCGACCAGCGCGGTGGCGATCGAGAGACCGGATCGTTTCAACGCATCAACTCCGCAGACAGGACGGCGCGACGCCGGACCGGCACTGTCGGCGCGGCAGCGCGCGCTGCGTCACTGACCATAGCGCTTGAGGATTGCCGCGATCGAGCCGTCGGCGCGGGCCCGCTGGACCGCGTCGTCCAGCGCTTTCATCCGCGCCGGCGTGGCAAGCCGGCGCGACACCAGCAACTGGACCGGCCGTTCGCTGAGCACGAAGGGCTCGCCGATGTCAGTGGCGGCCAGCGCGCCCGAGCGCAGCAACCAGCTGATGGCCACGCGCGGCGCAGCGATGAAGTCGACCCGACCGGCGCGCAGCATCGTTATGCAGGCGCCGTAGTCGGGCATCTCGGTGCGGCGGATTCGCGGATCGTCGAACAGCCGCGGGTCGAAGGACGCGCCGCGCAACAGGCAGACGTTGCGGTCATGCAAGTCCTCGAAGGCGCCGACCCGGGTCTGGCGGCCGCCGATGACGATGCTGTGCAAGCGAACGACTTCGGCCGCCGGTTCGGCGATCTCGAGGATGCGCGCGTTGGCGATCGCCAGGGTCGCGCCCAGGCTGCCGTCCTCGAGCTTGCTGAGCACCCGGGCCAGCGGATAGGGCGTGACGCGGCCGTTGCCGCCGGCGCGCTCCTGGACGGCACGCAAGAGCTCGACGTACAGCCCCGACAGCGGCTGGCCTTCGGACTGCACGGCAAACGGTGCGACGTCGAGCACGCCGAACTCGATCGTCGCCACCGCATGTGCCGGCAGCACCCAGCCGCCAAACGTTACCCAGGCCAGCACGGCCGCGCCTGCGCTCGGCCATCGGATCCACCCGGACTGCTTGCCACTCGTTGCCATCGTCGACCGTCACCTCTTCGCGCACGCGATCGCTCAGTCGGCGGCGCCGACGATTGCCGGCGTCGATTACATCATCACGGGCCCGTCCCAGGCCTAGGTCAATCCCGCTGGCTGAGCGGCAAGCCGCGCGCCAGACCTCGGTTACATTGATCACCCATCCCGGCATCCGTCTCTTCGGCTTGACCTCACTTGGCTTTTCAGCGCGTCGCCCCTCCATGTCCGAGATTGGCCCCGGCAATCCGGCTCGCACCGCACACAGCAGCTTGACCACCGGGCAGCGCTTCGGCGTCGATCTCCTCAGCGGCAGCACCAATGCGCTGGCAACGCTGGCGATCGTGCTCACCTTGGGCATGCTCGCCTTTGCACCGCTGGGGCCGCAGGCCGCCGGGGTGGGCATCGCGGCCAGCTTTGCCTGCGTCGTCGTCGGCGGCCTGGTCTACGCCCGGCTCGGCAGTTCGGCCGCGGCCACTGGCGCCCCCAGCTCCGCCACCGCCTTGATCCTGGCCGGACTGGTGGCCCAGGTCGTGCACGACCCGGCGGTCGATCTGTCGTCCGCGTCCGGCGTGGTGGCACTCATGACCGTGACCGGGGCCACCGTCGCCCTGATGGGCGCGCTGCAGATCGGCATGGCCTGGCTCGGCCTGGGTCGGCTGGCGAACTTCGTGCCACAGCCTGTGCTGGCCGGCTTCATGAACGCCGTCGCCCTGCTGATCCTGCTCGCGCAGCTGCCGGTCTTGCTGGGGTTGCCACCACAGACAGCGCTGAGCGACGGCGCGGCGCTCGCCGGCGCTCAGCCGCTGACGCTGGCCGTGGGCTTGCTGACCGCCGGCACCGCCTGGTTGCTGGCCTGGCGCTGGCCGCGCCTGCCGGCGACGACGATCGCGATGGGGGTCGGCTCGGCCGCCTTTGCCGCGCTGACGCTGGGCTGGCCGGCTGCCGCGCTGGGGCCGCAGGTGGGGCCCGTCGCCCCCGGCGCGCTGCTGCCCAATGCGCTGCTGCCGCTGGTGCAGGACGATGTGCGCGCCCTGCTGCTGCGCCATGCGCCGGCGATGCTGCTGACGGCCGCTGTGCTGGCGGTCATCGGCTCGCTGGAGTCGCTGCTGGGCGCGCTGGCCACCGACCAGATGACACGAAACCGGCACGACCCGCGGCGCGAATTGCTGGCACTTGGCGCGGCCAATATCGCCGCCGGCATCTGTGGCGGGTTGCCGATGGTGTTGTCGCGCGCCCGCGCCGTGCTGATGATCCGGGGCTCGCATCACGGACGCCGTGCCATCGCTGTCGCCTCGCTGGTGCTGGCCGGCGCCTACCTGGTCGGCGGACCGCTGCTGGCGCTGCTGCCCAAGACCGTGCTGGCCGGCATCATGGTGACGGTTGCGGTGGCGCTGATCGACGCCTGGACGCGCCAGCTGCTGCGCCAGTTGCGCGCCGGCGAACGTTCGGTCGAAGTCGGCACCAGCCTGGTCCTGGTCGCTGCCGTCGGCGCCGTCACGCTGGGCCTGGGATTCGTGCCCGGCATCACCACCGGCGTCTTGCTGGCCATGCTGGTCTTCATCCGCAACATGAATCGCTCGCTGCTGCGAGGCCGCTGCAGCGCCGCCGAGCGGCCGTCGCGCCGCATCTGGGCGCCGGCGCAAGAAGCCTTGCTGGCACGCATGCGCCAGCGCATCACCGTGCTCGACCTCGAAGGCGCGCTGTTCTTCGGCAACGCCGAGCGGTTGCGCAGCCAGGCCAGCAGCCTGCCGGCTGACAGCCGCTGCCTGGTGCTCGACCTGCAACGCGTCGGCACCATCGACGAGTCCGGTGCGATCGTGCTCCAGCAACTGTCCTGGCTGCTCGGCCAGCGCGGCGTCACGCTGTTGCTGGCCGGCGTCAGCGCCGACAACGCGCGCGGCCGCCAGCTGCGCGCCTTCGGCTGCTTCCGCGACCCCCAGCGGCCAGACTGGTGGCCCGATGGCGACCGCGCGATCGAGGCCGCCGAGCGCCAATTGCTGGCCGACACCGGCGTGGCCGATCCGCAGGCAACGATGGCGCTGGCCGACACCTTGCTGCTGCGCGGTCTCGACCCGCAGCAGTGCGATCGCGTGCTGGCGCGGATGCCGGCGCAGCTGCTCGCCGCCGGCGCGGCGCTGTTCCGCGAAGGCGATCCCGGCGACCGCCTCTACGTGCTGACGCAAGGCTCGATCTCCATCGTCGGTGGCGCCAGCGTGCCGCGGCAACGCTTCGTCAGTTTTTCGCCGGGCCTGATGTTCGGCGAAACGGCCATGCTCGACGGCCGCGGGCGCAGCGCCGACGCCATTGCCGACTGCGACTCCAGCGTGCATTCGCTGAGCCTGGCCGACATGGACCGCCTGCGCGCCGACGACCCGGCGCTGGGCGAGCAGCTGGTGCGCAACATCGCCATCCACCTGGCCGAGCGGCTGCGCGCCGCGGCGTCAGCCTGGCGCGCCAGCGCAGCATGAGAAACGCCGCCGGGGCCAGGCCGCGGCGGCGCTTGCGGTCAGCCGGGTATCACTTGCCGGCCGGGACCTTGCCTTCGACGCCCTTGACGTAGAAGTTGACGCCGCCGAGGAACTTGTCGTCGGCCACTGCGTCCTTGGCCAGCACTTCCTTGCCGTCCTGGCCCACGATCGGACCTTTCCAGATCGAGAAGCTGCCGTCTTTCAGACCCGCGCGCACGGTGTCGACCT
>JAUYAJ010000342.1 GCA_030693565.1 Rubrivivax sp. | reverse complement strand
TCTGCTTGATCTCGCCGATCAGCTCTTCGATCGAGCCGGTGGCGATCGGATCCAGCGCCGAGGTCGGTTCGTCGAAGAGGATGATCTCCGGATCCGTGGCCAGCGCGCGCGCGATGCACAGGCGCTGCTGCTGGCCGCCCGACAGGTTGACCGCCACCTCATCGAGCCGGTCGCGCACCTCGTCCCACAGCGCCGCGCCCTTGATCGCCGCCTCGACCTTGTCTTCGACATAGCTGCGCGACTTCTCGCCGCGCACGCGCAGGCCGTAGGCCACGTTGTCGAAGATCGACTTCGGGAACGGGTTGGGTTTCTGGAACACCATCGAGATGCGCATGCGCACCTCGATCGGGTCGACCTGCGGCGCCAGCACGTCGATGGCGTCGGGCATCAGCTCGATGCTGCCGTCGTAACGATGGCCCGGGTAGAGGTCGTGCATGCGGTTGAAGCAGCGCAGAAAAGTCGACTTGCCGCAGCCCGACGGGCCGATCAGCGCCGTCACCTTGTTCTGGTAGACCGGCATCGAGACCTGCTTCAAGGCCTGGAATGTGCCGTAGTAGAAGTCCAGATTCTTGGCCTCGGCCTTGACCGGCGGCGGGTTGGTCGGCAGCGTGATCGTCGATGGGGACATGGGTGTTCCTGTGGGCTGCATGGCGCTCACCACTTGATGTTCTTGCGCAGGCGGTAGCGCAACCAGATCGCCAGGCCGTTCATGCCCAGCGTCATGAAGACGAGGATGAAGCTGGCGGCGGCGGCGTTCTGGTGGAAGGCCGGGTCCGGGCGCGAGGTCCAGTTGAAGATCTGAATCGGCATCACCGTGAACGGCGAGACCAGCCAGTCGAACATGCCGGCCGGTGGCTCACCCGTCATCGGCAAGGGCGGCAGGAAGGCGATGAAGGTCAGCGCGCCGATGGTGATGATGGGCGCGGTCTCGCCGATGGCGCGTGCCATGCCGATGATGACGCCGGTCAGGATGCCCGGCAGGCCGTAAGGCACCAGGTGGTGGCTCACCACCTGCCACTGCGAGGCGCCGCAGGCATAGGCGCCCTCACGGATGTGCTGCGGAATGGCGCGCAGCGCCTCGCGGGTGGCGACGATGACGATGGGCAGGATCAGCAGCGCCAGCGTCAGCCCGGCCGACAAGATGCTCTGACCGAAGCCGAAGGTGTAGACGAACAGCCCCAGCGCCAGCAAGCCATAGACGATCGACGGCACGCCGGCGAGGTTGGTGATGTTGATCTCGATGGCGTCGGTGAACCAGTTCTTCTTCGCGTACTCCTCGAGATATATGGCGCCGGCGATGCCCACCGGAACGGCGAAGAAACCGGTGACGAACATCACCAGGATCGAGCCGACCCAGGCCGACAAGATGCCGGCGTCGGCGGCGCGGCGCGACGGGAAGTTGGTGAAGAACTCGAAGTTCAGCCGCGGCACGCCGTCGATCACCATGCCGACGAACAGTGCCACCAGCGTGAGGATGCCGACCATCAGCGCCAGGATGCCGACGACGACGAAAATCGTGTCCCAGCGCTTGGCTTTGCGGATCAGTGCGCGCAGCGCGATGGTGCGCTCGCGGTCGAGGGTGGCAGCCATCAGTAGGCCTCCCGGTAGCGACGCCGCAGCCAGTAGCCGAGCAGGTTGAAGACCAGGGTGATCAGCATCAGCATCAGTCCGGCGGCGAAGATGGTCTGGTAGCCCACCGAGCCATGCGGCAAGTCACCCAGCGCCACCTGGACGATGAACGAGGTGATGGTGGCCGCAGGCTCCAGCGGGTTGAAGCTCAGGCTGGGCTGCATGCCGGCCGCTACGGCCAGGATCATGGTCTCGCCGACGGCGCGCGAGATGCCCAGGATGTAGGCCGACGCAATGCCCGACAGCGCGGCCGGCACGACCACGCGCACGGCGGTCTGCAAGCGCGTCGCGCCCATCGCGTACGAACCTTCGTGCAAGCTCATCGGCACCGCCCGCATCGCGTCTTCGGACAGCGACGACACGTAGGGGATGATCATGATGCCCATCACGATGCCGGCCGACAAGACGTTGAAGCCCGGCAGTTCGGGGTAGATCTTCTGCAGCAGCGGGGTCACGAAGAGCAGCGCGAAGTAGCCGTAGATGATGGTCGGCACGCCCGACAACATCTCGAGCATGGGCTTGAGCACCTCGCGGACGCGATGGCCGGCGAACTCCGACAGGTAGATCGCGATGATGGTGCCCAGCGGGATGGCGATCGACAGCGCCACCGCCGAACTGGTGAGCGTGCCCGAGAGCAGGACGATGATGCCGAAGTGCGCGTCGGAGAACAGCGGCGTCCACTGGGTGTCGGTGAGGAAGTTCCACAGCGGCACGCTCTGGAAGAAGACCAGCGACTCCTTGAGCAGGATGTAGACGATGCCCATGGTCGTGAACACCGAGACGCAGGCGGCCAGCAGCAGCACCCCTTCGATGGCAGTCTCACGGCGCTTGCGGCGCGCCTTCGAGCGCGCCATCTGGGCCAGGCGCGTTTCGCCTGTCGTAGGGATGGCAGACACGGTGCTCCCGGGTTCAAGGATGGGTGGAGGGGCATTTTACGGACCGGCCGCAGCCGGCCCGCGCGCAGTGCGGATCAGAGTTTGGCTTCGCGCGCCAGCAGTTCGTCGATGCGCACGCCGACTTCGCTCTTGCCGCTGAACACGGTGCCCTTCTTGCCTTTGGCGATGTGGTCCAGGCCGATGGTGTAGGCCTTGGGCGGCAGCGGCACGTACTTCACTTCCTTGGCGATCTTGGACGCGTTCTTCATGTAGTACTCGGCGAACTCGCGCACCTCGGGCTTGGCCAGCGACTTGACGTTGACGTAGATGAAGATCGGCCGCGACAGCGGCTGGTAGCTGCCGTCGATCACGCTGGCCTCGCTGGGCGACACCGCTTGCTTGGCGCCTTTGGCGACGATGGGAACGGCTTTGACCCGGGTCAGGTTTTCGGCGAAGTAGGCGAAGCCGAAATAGCCCAGTGCGTTGATGTCCTGGGCCACGCCCTGGACCAGCACGTTGTCGTCCTCCGACGCCGTGAAGTCGCCGCGGCTGGCCTTGGCCTTGCCGGTGACGGCCTCGGTGAAGTAGTCGAAGGTGCCCGAGTCGCTGCCAGCGCCAAAGAGCTTGATCGGGGCGTCGGGCCAGGCCGGGTTGACCTGGTTCCAGCGCAGGATCTTGCCCTGGGCGGCGGGCTCCCAGATCTTCTTCAGCTCGTCGACCGTGATCGACTTCAGGAAGCTGTTCTTCGGGTTCGTCACCACGGTCAGCGCGTCGAAGGCCACCGGCAGCTCGATGAAGGCGACGCCGGCGGCGCGGCAAGCCGCCATCTCGGCCTCGACGATGGGCCGCGAGGCGTTCTGGATGTCGATCTCGTTGCGGCAGAACTTCTTGAAGCCGCCGCCGGTGCCGGAGATGCCCACCGTCACCTTGATGGCGTTCTTCTTCGAGCGCTGGAAGTCTTCGGCAATGCCTTCGGTGATGGGGTAGACGGTGGATGAGCCGTCGATCTTTATCAGTTGGGCGTGTGCGCTCAGGCCGGCGCCGACCAGGGCAGCGCCGAGCAATGCGGTACGGATGTTCATGTCAACTCCCGAAAGCAGCCCACAGGGGCCGATGCACCGGGACTCTAGAGGGCTTTCGTGACGGCCCGATGACAGCCGCCGATCAGCCCTGGGCTGCGGCGCTGGCCATGCGTTCGGCGCAGCGGCGGCCGAGTTCGCCGTCGCGGGCTTCGACCATGACGCGCAGCACCGGTTCGGTGCCGGAAGCACGGATCAGGACGCGCCCGGCGTCGCCCAGCGCCAGCTCGCTTTCGCGCCGCGCTGCGGCCAGCGCCGGATTGTCCTGCCAGGGCACGTTGCCGCTCAGCCGCACGTTGATCAAGGTCTGCGGGAACAGGTCGACCCCGTGCAGCGCGCTGGCCAGCGTGCCGGGCCGGCGCCGCACGGCCTGCAGGATTTGCAGCGCGCTGACGATGCCGTCGCCGGTCGTGTGGCGGTCCAGCGCCAGCAGGTGCCCGGAGCTCTCGCCGCCGAGCTGCCAGCCGCGCGCCGCCAGTTCCTCGAGCACATAGCGGTCGCCCACCCTGGCCCGCACCAGCTCCACGCCGCGCCCGGCCAGGGCGACCTCGACCGCCATGTTGGTCATCAAGGTGCCGACGACACCGGGCACCGGGCGCTGCATCGTCAGGCGGTCAGCCGCCAGGACGTAGAGCAGTTCATCGCCGTTGTAGAGCCGGCCATCGGCGTCGACCATCTGCAGCCGGTCGGCGTCGCCGTCGAGCGCAATGCCGTAGTCGGCGCCATGCTCGAGCACCGCACGCACCAGCGCCTGCGGCTCGGTGGCACCGACACCGTCGTTGATGTTGAGCCCGTCCGGGCTGCAGCCGATCTTCACCACCGCGGCGCCGAGCTCGTGGAAGACATCGGGCGCGACGTGGTAGGCCGCGCCATGCGCGGCGTCGATCACCAGCTTCATGCCGCGCAGCGACAAGCTGTGCGGCACCGTGCTCTTGCAGAACTCGATGTAGCGCCCTCTGGCGTCGTCAAGCCGGCGCGCCCTGCCCAGCTGCGCCGCTGCCGC
Source organism: Rubrivivax sp. (assembly GCA_030693565.1). GTDB lineage: Bacteria > Pseudomonadota > Gammaproteobacteria > Burkholderiales > Burkholderiaceae_C > Rubrivivax. The sequence continues at coordinate 2,924 of JAUYAJ010000342.1, read as the reverse complement.
CCATTGCGGCGGCTCGCGCAAGGCCTCCTCGACCTCGATCTCCCAGGCGTCGGGCAGCTTTTCACCGCGCGCCGAGAAGAACTTGATGCCGTTGTCCTCGAAGGAGTTGTGCGACGCGCTGATGACCACGCCCAGGTCCAGGCGCAGCGCCCGCGTCAGGTAGGCAACCCCCGGCGTGGGCAGCGGCCCGCTGAGCAAGACGTCGACGCCAGCCGACGCAAAGCCCGCTTCCAGCGACGATTCCAGCATGTAGCCCGAGATCCGCGTGTCCTTGCCGATCAGCACCACCGGCTTGTCGCCGCTGCGGCGTAGCACGCGGCCGACGGCGTGGCCGAGCCTGAGCATGAAGTCGGGCGTGATCGGCGCCTGGCCGACGGTGCCGCGGATGCCGTCGGTACCGAAATAGGTTCTGCTCATCGTCGTTGTCCTTCCAGCGCGCATTGTCCCGCGTCGATGCCTGCGGTCGCTTCGACCCGGCGCTTGAATCTGCGCATTCCTGGGGTTTCAGGCCAATGGCTTGCCGGCGGCCGCCTGCCAGACCTTCAAGGCGTCGACCGTCGCGGCCACGTCGTGCACGCGAACGATGGCGGCGCCGCGCTGCACCGCGGCCAGTGCGGCTGCCAGGCTGGCGGCAAGTCGGTCACCAACCTCGCGGCCGGTGATCACACCCAGCGTCGACTTGCGTGACCAGCCGATCAGCAAGGGCCAGCCCGTCGCGACCAGCTCCTGCTGCCGCGTCAGCAAGGCCAGGTTGTGGGTCGGCGTCTTGCCAAAGCCGATGCCGGGGTCGACGACGATGCGCTGGCGTGCGATGCCCGCCGCCATCACGGCGGCGGTGCGCTCGCCCAGCCAGGCGGCGACGTCGGCGACGACGTCGCCATAGGCCGGCATGGCCTGCATCGTGCCCGGCTCGCCGCGCATGTGCGTCAAGCACACGCCGGCCGCCGGATGGGCGGCGACGGCGTCCAGCGCGCCCGGCCGCTGCAGCGCGCGCACGTCGTTGACGATGTCCACGCCCAGGTCCAGCGCCGCCCGCATGACCTCGGCGCGGCTGGTGTCCACCGACACCGGCAAGCCCAGCGCCAAGGCATGGCGCAGCACCGGCAGCACGCGCGCCAGTTCCTCGTCGGCGCTGGGTGTGGCGGCGCCCGGGCGTGTCGACTCGCCGCCGATGTCGAGCAGGTCAGCGCCCTCGCGGCAGAGCTGGTCGCAGCGCTCGATGGCCGCGCGCGTGCTCAGCGGCTGCCCGCCGTCGGCGAACGAATCGGGGGTGACGTTGACGATGCCCATCACGCGCGGGCTGTCTAGCGTGATGCGACAGCGGGAGGTCTGCCAGAACATCATGCGCTCAGCGGTTGCGGCCCGCCATGAAGCACGGGGCCGAAGCCCCGTGGTGTGGATGGGTGAAGCCCGGCGGCGCTCAGGCGGCCGCAGGGGCCTCGTCCGGACTGAGCGGCGGCGCGGCGCCACCTGGCGGCGGGGTGGGCGCAGTCGGCGTCCAGTCCTTGGGCGGGCGCGGCGGTCTGCCGTTCATGATGTCGTCGATCTGCTCGGCGTCGATGGTTTCCCATTCCAGCAGCGCCTTCGCCAGCGCGTGCATCTTGTCCTGGTTGCCCTCGATCAGCTTGCGCGCGATCGTGTACTGCTCGTCGATGATGCGGCGAATCACAGCGTCGACCTTGCGCATCGTCTCTTCGGACATCGTGGTCGTCTTCGTCACCGAACGGCCGAGGAACACTTCGCCTTCGTTCTCGGCATAGACCATCGGCCCGAGCTCGTCGGTCATGCCGTAGCGGGTCACCATGTCGCGGGCGATCTGGGTTGCACGCTCGAAGTCGTTGCTGGCGCCGGTGGTCATCTGGTGCATGAACACTTCTTCGGCGATGCGGCCGCCGAACAGCACCGAGATCGTGCTCAGCATGCGCTCCTTGTCCAGGCTGTAGCGGTCGCCTTCAGGCAACTGCATCGTCACCCCCAGCGCACGCCCGCGCGGGATCACCGTGACCTTGTGCACCGGGTCGGTCTTGGGCATCAGCCGCGCCACCAGGGCGTGGCCGGACTCGTGATAAGCCGTGTTCCTGCGCTCTTCCTCGGGCATGACCATGGACTTGCGCTCGGGGCCCATCATGATCTTGTCTTTGGCCTTCTCGAAGTCGACCATCTCGACGACGCGGCCGTTGCGCCGGGCGGCAAACAAGGCCGCTTCGTTGACCAGGTTGGCCAGATCAGCACCGCTGAAGCCCGGGGTGCCGCGCGCCAGGCTGTCGGCGCGGATGTCCTGGCCCACCGGCACCTTGCGCATGTGCACGTTGAGGATGGCCTCGCGGCCGCGCACGTCGGGCAGGGTGACAAAGACCTGGCGGTCGAAGCGGCCCGGGCGCAGCAGCGCCGGGTCGAGGATGTCGGGCCGGTTGGTGGCCGCCATCACGAACACGCCGACGTTGGTCTCGAAGCCGTCCATCTCGACCAGCATCTGGTTGAGCGTCTGTTCGCGCTCGTCGTTGCCGCCGCCCAGGCCGGCGCCGCGGTGGCGGCCGACGGCGTCGATCTCGTCGATGAAGATGATGCAGGGCGCGCTCTTCTTCGCCTGCTCGAACATGTCGCGCACACGCGCCGCGCCGACGCCGACGAACATCTCGACGAAGTCCGAACCGCTGATGCTGAAAAAAGGCACCTTGGCTTCGCCGGCGATGGCCTTGGCCAGCAGCGTCTTGCCGGTGCCCGGGGGGCCGACAAGCAATACGCCGCGCGGGATGCGCCCGCCGAGCTTCTGGAACTTCTGCGGATCCTTCAGGAAGTCGACCAGTTCCTTGACCTCTTCCTTGGCTTATTCGCAGCCGGCGACATCGGCAAAACTGGTCGTGTTGTTGGCCTCGTCGAGCATGCGCGCCTTGCTCTTGCCGAAGCTGAAGGCGCCGCCTTTG
>JAUYAJ010000341.1 GCA_030693565.1 Rubrivivax sp. | reverse complement strand
CCACACTCATTCCTACAATCTCAACCGCGCAACCCAGCACCGAGCCTCAGATCGGTCACGTTCCCGAAATCACCGGTCACGTTCGCCGAAATACGCACGAATAGCGTGCAACACCACACTAGCATGGGCGCACTTCAGATGACAGGGGGTTCGCGACTCCCTTTCGCATTCAGCCGCCCGCGGCGCGATCGTCCAGCACCGGCTTGCCGTCGCGCATGGGAATCTTCTTGCCCGGGTCGTAGGCCATGCGCACCGTGTCTTCCTTGCCTTGGAAGCGGTAGGTGACGTCGTAACCCACCCGCTTTTCGCTGCGCACGTTGACGGTCTCGCAGCGGGTCTCGGTGGCGCTGGTGACATCACCCTGCTGCATGTTCTTCTGCACCTGGTTGCCGCCGTAGGCGCCGGCTGCGGCACCGACCACGGTGGCCGCCTTCTTTCCCGAACCGCCGCCGATCTGACTGCCCAGCAAGCCGCCGGCCACACCGCCCAGGACCGTGCCGGCGATGCGGCGTTCGTCCTGTACCGGGGCCTGGCGTTGCACCAGCACCTGTTCGCACTTCTCCTGCGGTGTCGTTACCGTCTGCTTGGCTTCCTTCACGGCCAACACGTCGGCCTGAGCCGGCTGGGTCAGGCTGCGGTACCCGGTCACACCACCGGCGGCCACCACCACCATGGCGATGCCGCCCACTGCGATGCCCTTGATCATTGACTTGTCCATGCGCTGTTTTCCTCTTTCATGATGGGCGCCGCGGCAGGGGTGGGCGGCCGCAGCCACACCAGGCTGCTTTGCAGCACGGCCCGGGTGCAACTGTCGCTCCACTGCGCCGCCCGCGCGATGGGATGCACGCTCAAGGTTTTGTAGGACAAACAGCCATGGCGCCTCGCTGGGTGGCCGCGGAACAGAAATTTGCTCCCGGCGATCGTCCAGCGTTCCTATGAGCTTCTTGTCGCGGACCCTCACTTGGCGAACGATGGCTTCGCGGCATCGGTCTGGATCGCAATGAAGGACAGAATCGGGGACGATGGACAGACCCGACTCTTCGCCACCGCGCGGTCCTGCGTTGGCCGCCATGACCTTGGCGGTCGCGCTCCTCGCGGGCTGCACGACCCGGCCGATGACGGCGCCGCCATTGCCGCCACCCGCGGCCAGCGGTGGCCATTCCACCGCAGCCGCTGCCGCTGCCGATGCTGCTGCCGACCCAGATCGGCAGCAGCAGGCCTTCGAGCGCTGGGTCGCGAACGTCCGCACCAGCGCACGCGCGGCGGGCATTGACGAGGCGACGCTGAACGCCGCTTTCGCCGATGTGCGCTACCTGCCACGCGTGGTCGAACTGGACCAGGCGCAACCCGAGTTCACACGCACGGTCTGGAACTACCTCGACAGCGCCGTGTCGCCGCAACGTGTCGCGCTGGGCAAGGACAAGTGGCTGCAGTTTCATGCCGAGATCGCTGCGGCCGCAGCGCGCTACGGTGTGGCGCCCGCGATCCTGGTTGCCATCTGGGGCGTGGAGAGCAACTACGGCAGCAACTTCGGCAGCATCCCGACCATCGATGCGCTGGCCACGCTGGGCTTCGAAGGGCGGCGCGAGGCATGGGCCCGCGGCCAGTTGCTCGCCGCATTGAGGATTCTGCAGAGTGGCGACATCGAGCGCTCGCAGATGATGGGCTCCTGGGCCGGCGCCATGGGCCAGACCCAGTTCCTGCCGTCGGTCTTTCTGGGCTATGCGGTGGACGCCGACGGCGACGGTCGGCGCGACATCTGGGGCAGCATGGCCGATGTCATGGCCTCGACCGCCAACTTCCTTGCGCGCTCGGGGTGGCAGGCAGACCAACCCTGGGGCGTCGAGGTCCGGTTGCCGTCGGGATTCGATGTCGGTCGTGCCGACGTCGCGGTGCGACAGCCCAGCGCGCTGTGGGCGGCCGAGGGCGTGCAGACCCGCGACAGCGCGCCGCTGCCGCAGTTCGCCCAGGCCACGGTCGTACTTCCCGCGGGCGCCAGCGGGCCTGCCTTCCTGGTCGGACCGAACTTCCAAGTCATCCTTCGCTACAACAACTCGACCAGTTACGCGCTGGCAGTCGGCCTGCTGGCGCAGCGTCTGGCCGGCGGCCCCGGCGTGCAAGCGCCATGGCCGCGTGATCTGGCAGCGCTCTCGCGCCAACAGGTGACGGCGCTGCAGACGGCTTTGAACCAGCGCGGCTTCGACAGCGGCACGCCCGACGGCGTGGTGGGGCCCAACACGCGCGGCGCGCTGCGCGGCTATCAACGCAGTGTCGGATTGCCTGCCGACGGCTATCCGACCCTGGACCTGCTGCAGCGTTTGCAGGCGCCGTAGCCAGCCACCAGAACACGCGCTCAGTGCCTGGATCTCTGAGCGCGACTGACGCCAATGCCAGTCAAGCCGATTCGGCAGCGGATTCGGCCAGGCTGAATGGCCGCTTCGCGGCACAGGATCGTGCCTTGTGGAGTCCTGCTCAGGGTCGGCACTGCGAGTTCGAGCATTGCAGAAGCGATCGCCGCGCGAAGCGGACCGCCTCATCCGAGTCCCATCGCCGGAGAACCCTCGGGCTCGGTGACGGATCACCGGGTTACCAAGGAACTGATCGAAGTGCCTGCGGCGGGCAACGCCTGGCCCGAGGACGCCTGAGGCCGCTGCCGGGCCGCCACGCCGGCGACGAAGCGGCCGAAGGCGTCGAGCAGCGGAGTGGCGTCGAAGGACGGACCCTCCAGCATCGCCAGCGCGTGCACGGTGGCTTCCAGCGTCGAGACCTGGTCGGCCCGCCGCGCCGCGCGGATCGCGCGGTAGCGCGTCGGCGGCGGCGCGTCCAACGACAGCCGCGGCAGCGCGCCCAGGGCCGGGTGCTCGAGCAGCATCCGCAGGCTCTTGCGCCACGTCGCGTCGAGCACCACCAGTCGCAGGGGCAGGCCCACCGTCGCGCCCGGGGCCGACGGCGCGGGCGCGGCCGGCACATCCGGGTAGAGCAGCCGAGTGTCCCACCCGGGCCGCTGCAGCATGGCCTGCAGCGTCTCGTCAGCGAAGCGCTCGCCGACGACCACCTCGCAGTGCGCCAGAGACAGACGCAGCAGCGCCACGCTGTTCTTCGCCTGGCGCTGCTCCTGCGGGTGCTGCAGCACCAGCACCTCGGTGTGGTGGTCGGTCGGCCGGATCAGCGCGCACAGGCAGGTCGCCCGCGGGCGCAGGCAGCGCACGCAGGCCGCGCGGCAGAGGGCGGATGGAGTGTTCACGCGGGAATGGTCGCACGTCCGTCCCTTCCACCGGCCGTCCCGCGTCAGCGTTGGACGCCGACAGCGTCGACCGAACGCTTCTGGCGGCGGTGAGACACGGTGACCGGATGGCGCTTCAGTGTCGCGGGCGTGAGTTCGCTCACCTATCCAGCTGACATCGGAATAGCCCTCGACGGCGGCCGCGCAGCGTCGATGCTGGCATTGTCAGCAGTAGCTTCGATAGCGGTCGTTGCCGCTGCTACCGGTGTTGTGGATCGGTGACCGTTATGTGGCCGAGACCGTGAATTGACCGAGCGGCGACGACTGACATCGCCGCCACCGCCAGGCGCGAGCAGCTCTTTCTGGACCCGCGCTTTTCCAACCCCGCGCCGCTGGTCATCGGCCACGACCACTGGCTGTGCGGCGGTGGTTCGAGGTCGGCGGTTGAGCGCGTTGGTCGAAGCCTCGTCGCTGCCCGGACAGGACGCACGCGGGGCGGCTTGAAGGCCAGCAATCTGGCGACGACGAGCCGCTGACTGGTGATGGCTGACTGGCCGCCGGCCATGAGCCGACAGTCACGACGGGCCGCACCTGGCGGCCCGTCTCATCGAGATCGCGGTAGAACTCAACCTACACTGACCACCAGATTGCGATGTGGCCAGCTTACTGACGACGCGACATGAACTGCGAGTGGGAAAAGCACGATGCAGCAGATCGAGGAATTGGACATGAAACCTGGTGGGGAGGCTGGCGAAATACCCGGATCGTTCGCCGCCCTCTACAGCAGCCTCGACCCTCGCCCTGACGAGCGCGGCAGACAATTTGAGCGCGTAGTCAAATGGTTTCTGAAGAACGACCCCGCATGGGCGACCCAGGTCGATGAAGTCTGGCTTTGGAACGAGTGGCCCGAGCGTTGGGGCGCTGACTGCGGGATCGACCTCATCTTTCGGCACAAGAACGGCGAAGTCTGGGCAGTGCAGGCCAAGTGCTACTCACCTGACTACACCGTCACCAAGCATGACGTGGATCGATTTCTGAGTGAGTCGAATCGCTCACTGATCCATCGTCGCCTTCTAGTTGCCACGACAGACCGCATAGGCACGAATGCCATGCGAGTCTGCGAGGCGCAGGAGAAGTCGGTTGTCGTCTTCCGGCTGTCCGACTTCAACAACTCGCTGTTGGACTATCCCTCCAACTTCGCGCATCTTCACCAATTACTTCGGAGGCCGCGCCCCGTACCACGGGACCATCAGACCGAAGCCACAGCCGCCGTTGCTAACGGTCTGCGAGACGCTGACCGAGGGCAGCTCATCATGGCTTGCGGCACGGGCAAGACCTACGTCACCCTGTGGATCAAAGAAGCACTCAACGCGCAGCGGACGCTGGTCCTGGTTCCGTCTTTGGGCCTACTGTCGCAGCTTCTGCGCGAATGGACACATGCCGCATCAGTCCCCTTCGAGTTGCTTTGCGTCTGTTCCGACGAGAGCGTCGGCAGCAATGCTGGCGATGATGCTATCCACAGCGTTATAGACCTCGCCTTTCGCGTCACGTCCGACACGGCAGACGTGAGGCGTTTTCTCTGCGGCGCAGGCAACCGCGTTGTCATCTCCACCTACCAGTCATCGTTGGTGGTGGCCGCCGCTCAGAGCGAACCCGACGTCCCGGCCTTTGATCTGGCCATAGCGGACGAAGCTCACCGCTGCGCGGGCAAAGTCGGAGGCGACTTCAGCGCAATCCTCAACAACGAGCAGATCCGCAGTGCCAAGCGGCTCTTTGCAACTGCCACCCCACGGATCTACTCGACAAGCGTGAAGAGCGCTGCCGAGGCTCGCGGCGTTGAAGTCGTTGGGATGGACGACAAGGCCTTGTTTGGCGCTGTGCTGTACGCCTTGCCATTCGGCAAAGCCATCGAGCGAAAGCTGCTAACTGACTACCGTGTAGTCATCATCGGCGTGGACGATGCCACCATCGCACAGTGGATAGACCAGCGAAAGCTGGTGAGCACGGGCACCGGCGTCGAGACGGACAGCGAGTCGCTTGCAGCACAGATCGGCCTGCTCAAGGCGATGAAGGATTACGACCTCAAGCGCGTCATCAGCTTCCACAGTCGGGTCAGTCGCGCTGAAGGCTTCATCACAGAACTCCAGAAGGTCTCCGACTGGATCAGCGACGACCACCGCCCGAGCGGCGACCTGCATGCTGACTTCGTCTCCGGCAACATGCCGGCGGGAAAGCGCAAGGTCAAGCTCGACAGACTCAAGGAACTGAGGGCAAATGAGCGCGCAGTGCTGAGCAATGCGCGCTGTCTGGCCGAGGGCGTGGATGTCCCTTCGCTCGACGGCGTGGCATTCATCGACCCGCGCAGCAGCCACATCGACATCGTCCAAGCGGTCGGGCGCGCGATACGCCTGAGTCCAGAGAAGAAGACTGGGACGATCATCCTGCCAGTCTTTCTGAAATCAACTGCGAACGCGGTGAGCGCGATAGAGGCCAGCAACTTCAAGCCCATTTGGGAGGTGCTGGACGCCTTGAAGGCGCACGATGATGTTCTGGCGTGGGATCTGGATCAGATCAGAACGGAGATGGGGAGGACGCGTAGAACCAGTGTCAGCGGGCCCCTCGTCGTTTAGTGTGGAATCCAACAATCACAGTGATTGGTGGTAGTCGGGCCCGGTGGGCATGTGGGCAAGGCGCGTGAGCGGCTTGTCCACATGTCCACCGGGCGGAGTTGAGTTGATGAAATCGAAGGTTG